>JBCBKF010000113.1:0-7911 GCA_038522255.1 Pseudomonadota bacterium | reverse complement strand
CCTAGCATCGAGGCTGCCCCTCCGGTAAGGAAAATGCGGCGATTTGCGTGCATGTGCCTCTCGTGCATGAATTTTACAGCTTACTTCGTCTCGTTGATCTGGGCGAGACCAGCCAGCGCCGCTTCACCCCGGCCATAGACCGGGTTGGCTTGGAAGAATGCAGGAGACTGCAACGCTTGTTTTCAATACAGCGCTCTTTTAGCGTCCAAGGTGATAAGAGTGAGGCGGGAGAGATAGACGATGCGCGTTTGGGGCTTTGCAACAGCGGCGGCCGCGATCTTTGCGGCAATGGCAGCGGGAGATGCGCAGGCTGCGAGGTACGAGGCGTCGATCACTCGCACGACATATGGCATTCCCCATATCGAAGCGGATACGTGGCAGGGCGTGGGCTACGGCGTCGCCTACGCCTATGCGCAGGACAATATCTGCCTCGTGGCGGAGGAATTCGCGACGATCGCAGGCGAACGATCGCTACATTTTGGCCCTGGAGGCACAAGCGTGATGGGCTTTCAGGAGGTCGATAATGTGACCTCCGATTTCTTCTACCGCAGCCAGCTTGAGATCACGCGATTGCGCTCCAGCGCTGCGGCTGAACAGGATCTGGAGACTATATCGCTGCTCGCTGGCTACGTTGCCGGTTACAATCGTTACCTGCGTGATGCGGGCGACGACGGCTTGCCCGAAGCGTGCCGGGGCAAGGCCTGGGTGCGGCCCATCTCGGTCGATGACATGCTGCGCATGAACGGGAAACAGATGCTACTTGCGAGTTCGCTGGCGCTAGCGCCCGGGATCGCGACAGCGGCTCCTCCCGAAGCGTCAAGCGCAGGCTACACGCCGCGCGTCCCGATGGGCTTTCCGGGCAAGGACGAACCGACTTTCGGCAGCAATGGATGGGCCTTTGGCGGCGATGCGACCGCTAATGGCAAAGGCCTGCTGATCGGCAATCCGCACTTTCCGTGGGAAGGGCCAGCGCGGTTCTGGCAGATGCATGTGCGCGGACCCGATGGGTTTGATGTGATGGGCGTTGGCTTGGCGGGAACGCCAATCCCGACCCTTGGCTTTAACAAGAATGTCGCCTGGACCCACACTGTCACCGCTGCGCGCCATTTTTCAGTTTATCTGCTCAAGCTGTCCGCTGATAATCCCACGACATACATGGTCGATGGCGAGCCTGCGAAGATGGAAGCGCGCGAGGTCAGCGTTCCCATGCCCGATGGCGCAGAGCCGCTCTCTCGCACGTTTTACAAAACCCAGTTCGGCCCCATTGTTACCGTTCCGGGCACGCCGTTTGGGTGGAGTGCAACCACAGCCTTCGCGCTGCGCGATGCGAATGCCGATAATGGTCGCGCAATCGAGGCATGGCTTGGCATTGGCCGGGCGACGAGTGTTGCCGAGGTGAAGACCGCAATCAGCGAAACGCTTGGCATTCCATGGGTCAACACGATCGCAGCGGACCGCGACGGCAATGCTTTGCATGCCGATATCACCGCGGTGCCCAACGTGACAAAGGACCTGATCGCAAAGTGTTCGACACCGTTTTCCGGCCTGGTAGCTGATCGTGTAACTCTGCTTGATGGATCGCGCGCTGAATGCGACACGAAGACGGCAGACGCGGCCACGGCCCATCGCGGTCTGCTTCCCGCTGATCAGCAAGCCTCGCGCACGCGGCGTGATTACGTGACCAATTCCAACGATAGCTATTGGATCAGCAACGCGGCAACGCGCTATGACGAATTGTCGCCAATCCTGGGCGCGCACAGAAAGCCGCTGACCTTGCGCACACGCTCCAACTTTGCCGAGACCGAAGCCGCGCTGGCAGCGGGCAAGATGGACCGCGCTGGCGCCAAGGCGCTGGTGTTCGGGAACAATAGCCTCGCCGCTGACATGGTCGTCGAGCCTTTGATAGGGCTATGCCGCGACGCGCAAGGCCTGGGTGATGCTTGCAAGGCGCTGATGGGATGGGACCGTCGCTTTGATCTTGAAAGCCGGGGCGCTTATCTTTTCGTCAAATTCTGGAACAAGGTCCGCAGCCGCAAGGATTTGTGGCAGGTTCCCTTCGATCCCGATGAGCCGCTGACAACGCCCAACACGCTTGCAACGAGCGGAGCGGCGGCGGATGCGATGCTCACCGCTCTGGGTGAAGCGGCGAGCGAAATCGAGACAGAAGGGCTGTCACTTACCGCGCCCTGGGGCGTTGTACAGATCCGAAAGGATGGCGTGGAGCGCATTGCGATCCACGGCGGGCCGGGAACAGCAGGTGTGCTCAATATGCAGCGCAGCCGTGTCGTCGATGGCGGCATAACCCCGGTTCACGGGTCAAGCTATATCCAGATTGTCGGCTTTGATGAGGACGGACCGGTGGCCGATGCGATCCTGAGCTATTCGCAATCCACCAATCCCGCTTCACCGCATTACGCCGATCAGACGCGCAATTACGCAGGTAAGACGTGGCACCGCCTGCCTTTCACCGATGAGGAGATCGCCGCGGCAAAGATTGGCGAGACGATCAAGCTTTCCGAATGAGCGCGGCGAAAGCCGGCGCTTTACGGCACGATTGTTAAGTCGTCGCGCGCGAACAGAACCGGTTCGTCAATCGCGCGCGGCCATCGGCCGAAAAGCCTGGGCGTTTACTCGACCGGCAGGAATTCGGGCACTGACAGATAACGCTCGCCGGTGTCGTAGTTAAAGCCCATCACTCTTGCGCCGGCATCGAGTTCGGGCAGTTTTTTGGCAATGGCTGCAAGGGTGGCTCCGGACGAAATGCCGATCAGCATGCCTTCCTCGCGCGCTGCACGACGGGCCATCTCTTTCGCGTCCTCGGCCTCGACCGTGATCGCGCCGTCTATTGCATCGGTATGCAGGTTGCCGGGGATAAAGCCAGCTCCGATTCCTTGGATGGGGTGCGGGCCGGGTTGACCACCATTGATGACGGGCGAGGCGGTGGGTTCGACGCCATAGGCTTTGAAACTGGGCCAGCGGCGCTTCAATTCCTCGGCGCATCCGGTAAGGTGTCCGCCAGTGCCAACGCCCGTGATCATTACGTCGATTGGATTTTCAGCGAAGTCCTGGAGGATTTCCTGCGCAGTGGTGCGCACATGGACGGCAACATTGGCCGGGTTGTCAAACTGCATCGGGCTCCATGCGTCGTCTGTGCTTTCGACGATCTCAGTGGCCCGCTCAATCGCGCCCTTCATGCCCTTTTCCTTCGGTGTCAGATCAAACGTCGCGCCATAGGCGAGCATCAGGCGTCGGCGCTCGATCGACATCGATTCGGGCATGACCAGGATCAGCGAATAGCCTTTGACAGCCGCCACCATGGCCAGCCCGATGCCGGTGTTCCCGCTGGTCGGTTCGACAATCGTTCCACCTGGCTTGAGCTTGCCCGATGCCTCGGCGTCCTCGACCATGGCGAGAGCGATGCGGTCCTTGATCGAGCCGCCGGGATTGGCGCGCTCCGATTTCAGCCAGACTTCGTGATCCGGGAACAGCCGCTTCAAGCGAATGTGCGGGGTGTTTCCGATTGTCTCAAGAATATTGCCAGCTTTCATATCCCTCTCCTCTAGGCCGGTGCTTTGCTTTGCCTCTCTAGCATGTCTTCGGGCTGATCGAAGCTCTTCGTTGTCCGCAAGACGGGAAAGACGCGCGCCCACAAGGCCACGGTCACAATCGCGCCTGTGCCGCCGAGGATTACTGCGGCCACGGGGCCGACAAAAAATGCCAACGTCCCGGAAAACGCATCGCCGCCTTCGTTAGACGCGCTTATCGCAAGCATGCTGACCGAGGAAACGCGGCCGCGTTTGTCATCGGGCGTGTGCAACTGGATCAGCGACTGGCGGACATAGACGCTGAACATATCCGTTGCGCCGATCACGAACAACATGGCCAGGCTGAGCGGAAGGCTGGTGGAAAACCCGAAGATGATCGTCGCAAGGCCGAACACGGCGACCGCCCACAGCATTTTTGGCCCGACCTGTGTCTTGAGCGGTCGAACCGAAAACCACAGGCTCGAAACGATAGCCCCGGCGGGCGTTGCCGAGGCAAGAAGCGCAAGGCCCGCTTCATCGGTTTGCAGGATATCGCGCGCGAATACCGGAATCAGCGCGTTCGCCCCCGCCAGAAATACCGCAAACAGATCAAGCGTAATGGCGCTTAACACCATCTTGTTGCGCAATACATAGCGCAAGCCATCGACAATCGCGCCAAGCGGGCGCTGATCCTTGCGCATGGCGGGCTGCGGTACTTTCCCGATCAGCGCCAGCGAGCACGCCGAAAGTGCAAACAACCCCGCCGCAATCGCGTAAGGGAGGCCGGGTTCGAACGCGTAGAGCACCGCTCCGATGGCGGGCCCGACGAGCCTTCCCACCTGCCATGATATTGACGACAGGGCTATGGCCGTGGGCAAAAGCGGCTTTGGCACCAGATTGGGCGAGAGCGCGGATAGGGCGGGGCTCGCCACGGCCCGCGCAACGCCCAATGCGATCGAAATGGCAAACAGCACGGGAAGACCCACGCTCTCATTCATCGTGATCACTGCAAGGGCAGCGGCGCACAAAAATTGGATCGCAGCAGTCAGGAGGCCCAGTAGTCGGCGATCAAACCGATCAGCGGCGAGCCCTGTAAACGGGGTCAGCAGAAATAGCGGCAGAAACTGCAGGAGGCCAAGGATCGCCAACTGTCCTGCGCCCTCGGCTACGTTCATCCCGCTGTCGCGCGCAAGATTATAGGCCTGCCACTGGATCACCAGCAGCATAGCGTCCTGCGCCAGTGTCATCGTCAGGCGTGCGGTCCAGTAGGCGCGAAAGTTGTGGACCTGAAACGGGTGGGTGGGGGATGCCTGCGTCACACAGGCGCCATGGCAGGAGCCGGAGCCTCTGCCAAGATTGCGCGATGAAAGACGCCGGGCTTAGCGGTTGCGACGCAGCCGGGGATTGGGTTGGAGCGTGTCGATGATCGCCACGAAGTCGTCGATCCGGATGATGCGTTCAAATTGGAAGCCGGCGCGGTTATCGCGGGTCCAGATGACATAGGCTTCAATTCGCCCGACAACCGGCAACCGAATGATGACGCGATCGCCGCGCGCAAGCTTGTTCGCATCATCCACCATGAAGCCGTGGGCGGACAGGTTGCACACGTGCAGTTTGACATCGCCATGCGCATAATGCTCGACGATTACCGGGAAGTCGACCGGGTGACGCGCGGCCCGGCGCAGGTCTGTAACACTCAGATTTGCTCCAGCTGACACGACGCAGCGCCCTCCTATGCCAAAGGTTCAGCATTCCTAATGGGTCATAAAGGCTGACATTTGGTAAAGCGCTTGGAAAGTGACAGCGAATTAGTGCGAGATGATCGCATGCCGCTTCTTGCCAAGGCTGAGTTTGAGCGCCGCGCCCTTTGCAGGGGCAATCACAAAGCCGGGATCGGTCACAATCTCGCCCTCCAGCTTCACCGCACCTTCGCTCAGCTTGCGTTTTGCCTCGCCATTTGAGGCGGTGAAACCCAGTTCGGTCAGCGCAGCGCCAACCCTGATCCCTTCAACGCCAACGCTAAGCGAAGGCAGATCCTCGCCCGCTCCGCCGCCTGCAAAGGTATCACGCGCTGTGGCTTCAGCAGCGGCAGCCGCATCTGGCCCGCGGACCAGCGCAGTGACTTCGTTTGCGAGGCGGATCTTGGCCTCGTTGATCTCGGCACCTTCCAGCGCTTCAAGCTTTTCGATATCGCTGAGCGGGACATCGGTAAACAGCCGCAGGAACCGGCCGACATCGCGATCATCGGTGTTGCGCCAGTATTGCCAGAAATCATAGGCTGGGAGCTGCTCTTCGTTGAGCCAGACCGCGCCATCAACCGACTTGCCCATCTTCGCCCCGTCCGCCCGGGTGATAAGCGGCGCGGTAAAACCATAGACTTCGCGCCCATCGATTCGGCGGTTCAATTCGATCCCGTTGACAATGTTGCCCCATTGATCGCTTCCTCCCAGTTGCAGTCGGCAATCGTAATCGCGCGCAAGGACAAGGAAGTCATAGGCCTGCATGATCATGTAGTTGAACTCGAGAAAGCTCAGCGGTTGTTCACGATCCAGACGCAGCTTGACCGAATCAAAGGTCAGCATCCGATTAAGCGTAAAATGCGGTCCAACCGAACGCAGCATTTCGATGTAGCCAAGCTGTGAGAGCCAATCGTCATTATCGATCAGGATCGCACCCGTCTCGCTTTCGTCAAAGCGCAGGATCTTCTCGAACGAGCCCTTGATTGAAGCGATATTGCTGGCCAGCCGCTCTTCAGTCAGCATCTGGCGCGTCTCGTCCTTGCCCGAAGGATCCCCTACCTTTGCGGTGCCGCCGCCCATGATCACGATTGGGCGATGACCCGCCTGCTGCAGACGCCGCAGCAGCATTATGGAGGCAAGGTTGCCGATATGGAGCGAAGGGGCGGTCGGGTCAAAACCGACATAACCGGTGATAACCTGTTTCCTCGCCAGGGCATCGAGCGTGCCTGCGTCGGTGATCTGGTGGAGATGTCCACGCTCAGACAGCAGGCGCAGCAGGTCGGATTCGAATTCGTGGCGTTGCTCGGTCATGGTGCGCGGCGCTTAACAGCGCGCTGGACCTGCGGGAAGAGCTTTGAAGGACCTGCTCTACACCTTGCGACTTGCCCAGGTAGTTTTGCTTAGCCATAGCGCCGGTCATGCAACCGTTAATGCTTCACCGAGCCTGCGACTTGGGTCCGATCAGGGCTGTTACCGCCTCCATTGTCCCGAGCAAGGCCGGTTTTGAGGCCCAGTTCCGCCTTGAAGGGCGTATCTCGGGTATAATCGTTCCCTCTGCCGGACCGTCTGTGCGTACGGACAATTTATGGAAGACTACCTGCCTAGAGGTGTTCTGGCAGCCCATTGGCCAGCCAGGCTATGTCGAATTCAACCTGTCCCCGTCTGGCCGTTGGGCCTCGTATGATTTTGATTCGTTTCGCGAAGGTATGCGCGACGCGCCGGTAAAATCGATTGCGCTCTCCTGCTCCCATTCCGATAGCGATAAGGAGGGCGGCGAGCTCCTGCTCGCAGCGAGCGTATCAGCCGAACTGCCGGCCCCTGCGCAAGTTGCGCTCAATGCCATTGTCGAACATTCGGATGGCGCGCTCCAATATTGGGCGCTTGCCTTTCCACCGGGTCCGCCCGAATTTCATTCCGAGGCATGCCGCCAGTTGATCGTTGAGCATTAGGGGCTGCTTTCGGCTTTCGGGCCGAAGGGGCCGTTCAGCTTCAACACCGCGTAATTGATTGCCTGCGCAAAACAGGTCCACAGGAAATACGGCACGATCAGCCCTGCCGCGAGCGCCGAAATTGGGGCGAGAACCGCGATCAGCGCAGCGCACGACGCGATCAGCGCAAAGTTTTCATAAAAGGACCAGTCGGGACGCCGAAACGTGAAAAACAGCGGCGACCACAGGAAGTGCAGCACGGCGTTCACGCCAAAGGCAATCGCGACCGCGTTGAATTGCGCAGGCCCCTGCGCCTCAGTCCAGCCAATGTAAAGCGCCCAGGCCGCCAGCCCTAGGATCACAGTCCAGGCCGGACCGAACGCCCAGCCTGGTGGCTGAAACGAGGGTTTTTCAAGACCATTATACCACTCGCCAACATCGGTCAGCAAACCACCGGCAAGATTGAGGCCTATCCCGTAAAGGAGCGCGAAGGTGAGGGCGGTGTAATCCATTGCTGATGTAACTAGTGCGAGAACGTATGAGTTCCAAGCGCGGCCTTGCGTTTCGTCCAGCGCTGTTTCACTTGAACGCCATGAGCACCGTGACTTTTGGTATAGACCGTCTTCTCGCTGATCCGGCTTTGCTGGACGAATTGGGAGGCAAGCGCGTCGCGCTTGTCGCACACCCTGCCAGTGTGACAGCGGATCTGCGGCACAGCCT
>JBCBKF010000112.1:0-7973 GCA_038522255.1 Pseudomonadota bacterium | reverse complement strand
TAATCGATGCAAGAGCCGATCCTGTTATCAATGCTATACGTGAAGCTTCAGATCGTACCGGCGTCGATTACGATTATCTCCTCGCCACTGCGCAAATCGAATCCGGCCTTAATCCGCGCGCCAGAGCCAAAACGTCGAGTGCGAGGGGGCTGTATCAATTCATCGAAAGCACATGGCTCGCAAGCCTCGAGCGGCATGCCGGAAGGTTCGATCTGACTCCGACCAAAAGCGAAATGGGCGGCGCACCGCAATTCATGTTTGAAGCGCCCAATTCGCGCCAATCGCTGCTCGAAATGCGGCACGAGCCCCGCCTTGCAGCGCTTATCGCCGCTGCAGAAACGCTCGAAAACCGGCGTTTTCTGCGTGGAGCCCTGGGGCGCGAAGCCTCAAGGGCTGATCTGTATCTCGCTCACTTTCTCGGCTCGGCGGGCGCTGCGCGGTTCTTGCGCGCGTGGCAAAGCGCACCTGGCGCTCGCGCATCACGCTTGGTCCCGCAGGCCGCGCGGTCGAATTATTCGATCTTCTACACACGCGGGGGCCGAGCGCGTTCCTTTGACGCGATCCGCAGGCTTATCGCGCAGAAGATAAAGCTTGGGGTCGAGCATGCACGCATGGTCGAAATGCACAACTGGGCGAAGGGTGATGGACGTCAAAATCTCAAGCATATTCAGAACTCTCTAGTTCAATCTTCAGGCGCTCGTGTAACATGCCTTACCGGAACAGACACCGCGAGCATCCGCACCGCAGAGCTACGCTCACGGGTTTCAAAAAGCATCAATACCTCTCGGGTTGCATACGCCTCGCGTCGAGATAGAAGGCCGATTGATGAAAGCCCATTTATCGATATAAATCAATATGGTAGCCTATATCAATCATATAGCGGGCCAGCATTTGTTATCGAATCGTTACGCCGCGATAATCGTGTTAATCCTGCGCAAACCACGTTTACCCCGCATGCACGCATAACTTGTAATCACATTGTGATGTGCTATGTTGCAGTGATGAGCACATCGACGATCACACGCGTTCGCGAACTCGTGAACAGCGGAGAAATGACCCGCGCCGGGCTTGCCAGGGCCGCCGGGCTTCATGCCAACACCCTGCGCGACGCGGCGGAGGACGACTGGAATCCAACTGCGGAAACCCTACAAAAGCTCGAAGTGTTTCTTGATTCCAACGAAAAGCGCCCCGTGCTCGTCGGGATTGAGGAAATCATCGACGAAGCGCGCAACGGACGCATGTATATTCTGGTCGATGATGAGGATCGCGAGAACGAAGGTGACCTTATCATCCCTGCACAAATGGCAACGCCCGCCGCGATCAATTTCATGGCGACTCATGGGCGCGGCCTGATCTGCCTGGCGCTCGATAAGGCGCGAGTCGACCAGTTGGGGCTCGAACCGATGAGCCGGAACAACAAGGAATCGATGCAAACCGCTTTCACGATCTCCATCGAGGCCAAAGAGGGCGTAACGACGGGCATTTCCGCGGCAGACAGGGCGCGTACCGTCTCCGTTGCGATCGATTCCACCAAAGGAGCGGACGACATCGTCACCCCGGGCCACGTCTTCCCGCTCGCCGCGCGCAATGGCGGCACGCTTGTGCGCGCAGGCCACACCGAAGCCGCGGTCGATATCTCGCGCCTTGCCGGACTTAATCCCAGTGGAGTGATCTGTGAAATCATGAACGCCGACGGGACCATGGCCCGGCTTGATAATTTGGTTGAATTTGCCCGCTTACATGACTTTAAAATTGGGACAATTCGCGATCTCATTGCCTATCGCATGCGCAACGATCACCTCGTTGAACGGTTGAGCGAGAGTTCGTTCGAAAGCGATTATGGCGGGCACTGGCGGCTGATCACCTATCGCGACCGCGTCGCCAATGACGAGGCCTATGTGCTGCAGAAAGGGCGCGTGGTCGAAGGCGAGCCTACTCTGGCCCGCGTCCATCCGATTTCGGTCTTTGATGACGTGCTCGGCGCGCCTGGGCCGCGCCAGAACACCTTGCAGCGCGCGATGAGTGCAATTGGTGCGAAGGGTTCGGGCGTGATCGTCATCCTTACCTCGCGAGTTGGCAATGGTGGGGAATGGACCAGTGACGAGGAGATCCGCAATATCGGGATCGGATCGCAAATCCTCGCCGATCTGGGCGTGCACGACATGATGCTTTTGTCGAACTCGCGGCCTGACTTGGTGGCCCTGGAAGGCTACGGCATCCAGATCACCGACTTCCAGCCCATTCCGGAGTAACCCCCATGGCCCGAATTCTGATCGTCGAAGCGCGGTTCTACGCGCACCTTAATGATATGCTGATCGCCGGCGCGAAGGCCGTCATCGAGGCTGCCGGCCACGACGCAGAGGTGTTGAGTGTGCCGGGCGCGCTCGAGGTGCCGGGCGCCATCGCCCTTGCACTGGAGAGCGGGGACTATGATGCGTTTGTTGCGATCGGCGTGGTTATTCGCGGTGAGACCTACCACTTCGAGATTGTCGCAGGCGAAAGCGCGCGGGCGATCATGGCGCTGACCATGGACGGGATCGCGATAGGCAACGGCATCCTGACCACCGAAAACGAAGAGCAGGCGCTGGTGCGAGCAGACCCAGCGCAAAAGGATAAGGGCGGAGAAGCGGCCAAGGCAGCGCTCGCGCTTCTGGATTTGGCTGAGAAATTCGGCTGACTGGACTATTTGACCAACCGCCGACTACGTAGTTTCCCTCTGTATCTTTTCATAAGGCGTAAGCGTGATAGAAGGGTGCGGCAGCGGCACTCTTTCGCCCATGCTGTGCTACCCATCCCAGCGGCTTTGGGCTGAAAGATGAGTGTTGCAATTCGCAATGCAGATAAAGAGCGCCATTTCGAACAAGAGCGCTAGGAAACATGACGGGGAACGCGCTTTGAGGAACGGCCTTTCTACACCCTCTACATTTGATAACGCCCAAGGCGTAGTCGCAGAGCTTGAGAAGCAATTGCATCAATTGGATAGACTTGGTGCCCATAAAGCGGGCGCGCATCTCGACGCCGCCATTCAGCAACTGCGACGCGACATGGCTGCTTGCCAGCGCTCCGATCCTGAGAGCGTCATGAGAAAGACGATTTCGCGTAAAGGCGTTCAAGAAAATAGCACCCAGCAATCCCTTCGCCAGCCGCTCGATCAGGCCTACCAGAGTTGAGGCTACGCGACACCGTTTTCAACACCCACGTATTCTCCCGTAAAGCCAATATTTCCTGCCTTCGCTAATTTATTGTCATCGGGGCACTAGAAAACCGCGCGCAGTGTGCGGGTAAGACGCCCTTGCTTCGCTGGAGGCCGCGATCACTTTCCTGGCTTGCGTATTTCGAGATTCACTTTGCGCGGTCAATAACGGCACTCGCTCAGGGTCGCCTCCTTTTGTCGGATCAGAAAACTATTCTTATCCGACAAGGGTGCTGGCGCCAGTTTCACTACCAAATCGGGATGTGAAATAGATGAATGATAGGCCCATGTCGCCGCTAAGCCATGAGTATGGTGGTTCCTCGCCCGAACGAGACAGCGAAGCGCGCGACGACAACATGGCTGGCCATCGCGATACCGATAATGGTGTCCCGAAACGCTTCTCGCCCCCGCAGGACCCGCACGCTTTGACGCACAGACCCCGTGGAAAAGCCACGCTCAACCCCGCTGCTTTTAAACCCGTTGATCCAGACGCCGCGGATTCGAAAGATGAGAACGCGAGGGCCGACGCCAGAATGCAAGAGAAGTCTGCAACGCTTGCGACGGCTCGGCAATTTTCCGCCGAAAGTGAAGGAACGGATGTTGGCGAAACGCTGACAACGGCCGGGTCCGAGACGATCAGGCCCACTCCGCAGCCCTCTCCCGACCTTCAGCCGTTCGCAGATCAACTCATTGCGATCGCCGAACAATTGCGCCGGGGGGTCTTCGATCCGTCCGCCATCACCTCGCCTCAGTTCGAAGAAACCAATCCCGCTTTCGCGCCGACTGACGGCATCGCAAATCCAGAAACTGCACACGGGACGATACCGACAGAAGCGAGCAATGCGCCCTCAGGCATTTCGAGAGGCGCTGGTGCGGAGCTTGAGACGCTCGATCTTGACGAGAAGCGCAAATGTTTTGCCGCGATGGCGCGCACCGTTTACGCCAAACGTCGCATGCGCGCCTCGATCTTTGGCGACCCGGAATTGTTCGGCGAGCCAGGCTGGGACATACTCCTCGATCTCTATATCGCCCATGTCGAGAACAAACCGGTCTCTGTTTCCAGCGCCTGCATCGGCTCCGCCTCGCCGCCCACCACCGGCCTGCGTTGGCTGGGCGTACTGGCCGAGCAGGGGCTGCTCGAACGCAAGCACGATCCCGAAGATCAGCGGCGCGTTCTGGTTCGCCTGACCGAGAAAGCGCTGAGCGCGATGGACACATACTTTTTGACCAGCGCGCAGATGCCAACCAGCCGCCGAGCCTCGCGCGCCGAACCGCACCGTACCGCATCGCCCGGTTGACCGGTAACCGGCGTTGTTCACTGCCGCCTTTTTGCAAACGCGACCGAACGCGGTTCACTCCATGCTATGTCATCCTGCAAGTGCACCAAAGCAGGCTTGGCCCGCATAATGCGCACTCGCGCCCAATTCTCCCTCGATCCGGATCAGCTGATTGTACTTTGCAAGCCGATCTGATCGCGCGAGCGAGCCGGTCTTGATCTGACCGCAATTGGTCGCAACCGCCAGATCCGCGATGGTGGCGTCCTCGGTCTCGCCCGAACGGTGGCTCATCACGCTGGTGTAGCCTGCACGCGTCGCCATATCGACCGCTTCAAGAGTTTCGGTTAGCGTCCCGATCTGGTTGACCTTTACCAGCAGCGAATTTGCCAGCCCGCGCTCAATCCCATCGGAAAGGCGCGCGGGATTGGTCACAAACAGATCATCCCCCACCAGCTGCACCCGGTCTCCGATAGCCGACGTCACTGCGGCCCAGCCTTCGAAATCGTCTTCGCTCATCCCGTCTTCGATAGAGCGGATGGGGTACTCGGCGCACAATCTGGCAAGGTAGTCCGCCATCTCCGCGCCATCCAGGCTCAGCCCCTCGCCCGAAATCTCGTATTTGCCGTCCTTGTAGAACTCGGTCGCGGCGCAATCGAGCGCGAGCACAATGTCCTCGCCCGGCTGGAAACCCGCCTCGGTGATGGATGCCATGATGAAATCGAGCGCCGCGCGCGTGCTGGCCAGATCCGGGGCAAAGCCGCCTTCATCGCCAACACTGGTCGCAAGGCCCCTTTGATGCAGACCCTTCTTTAGAGTGTGGAACACTTCGCTGCCCCAGCGCACGCCTTCGGCAAGCGAGCCTGCGCCCACAGGCATGATCATGAATTCCTGGATATCGATCGGGTTGTCGGCGTGCTCGCCGCCATTGATGATGTTCATCATCGGCACGGGCAGAACATGCGCCGCCACCCCGCCGACGTAGGAATAAAGCGGCAATCCGCGCGCATTGGCCGCGGCCTTGGCCACCGCAAGGCTCACGCCCAAGATGGCGTTGGCGCCCAGGCGCCCTTTGTTCGCGGTGCCATCCAGATCGATCATGGCAAGGTCAATATCGCGTTGGTCCTCAGCGTCGAAGTCGCCCACCAGCAAATCGCTGATCTCCGTGTTGACTGCCAGGACCGCTTTGAGCACGCCCCTCCCCTTGTAGCGATTTGCATCGCCATCGCGCAGCTCGACCGCTTCGTGCGCGCCCGTCGATGCGCCCGAGGGCACAGCGGCGCGGCCAAAACTGCCATCGTCGAGCAGAACATCGACTTCGACCGTCGGATTGCCCCGGCTATCGAGAATTTCGCGGGCGTACATATCGGTGATCGCGGTCATGGTTGGCTCTGGCTCCAAAGTGTTGTATAAAGATAGAACACCGGTTGTCCGGGTCAATTCAGGGAAACAAGCCTTGGGTTGACAGGGACGATCACTGACCAAGCGCCCCGGTCGGGCTTTGCGACACCCCCTATGCGGAGCGTCGCGGCCGCGCAAGCGGGCGGGTCGAAGCGATTGCTATGGCAGGCGCAATAAGCGATGTAAGTTTTCGCGTGTTTATCATTGAATCGCCAAGCACTAAGAGGGCATGAAGAGTTATGGCTGATACAGAATCGAAGAAAACCCCCACAAAAACTCCCGCTAAAACAGGGCCGACCAAGCGGACTACCGCCAAGAAAGCGGACCCGGTAAAGGCTGGCGCCGTGGCCAAGAGCGCGGAAACGGCGGAGGATACCGGCGCTGCAGAAGCCAAGAGCCGGTTCAACGCGGCGCTCGAAGAAGCCAAGGCGGGAGCCGCCGCGCTCCGCAGCGAAGCGGCCACCCGCGCCGAAGCCGCTAAGGACAATGCTAAGTCCAAAAGCGATGACCTCATCAACGAAGCACGCGCTTACGGAGACAAAGCCATGAGCAAAGCCGGAAACCTTGCAGATGATGCCAAAGCGGCTGCCAGCGACGGGATCGCCTCGCTTGGAGCAGAGGTTGGCGATACGGCGAACAAGATCGATGAGCAATTGGGCGAGGAATACGGAGACTACGCGCGCAAGGCCTCGCGTGGGCTGACCGAAGCCTCTGCAAAGCTTGAAGCCAAGAGCGTCGATGAAATTGGCGAGGATGCCCGCGAATTCGTCCGCAAGAGTCCCGCCGTCGCAGTGGGTATTGCTGCTGTTGCCGGGTTTATGCTGGCTCGCATGTTTCGTGGACCGCGCGCCTGAGGCATAGGCGCAGGATCGGCCTCGCGTCGGGCGGTTACGTCTTGCGGGCCGACTTCCGGGCCGAACTTCCACGCGCGGGGCGATTGAATGCTGGACAACGAACAAGACAGCCAGACACGCGGCAGAGCTGCGGCACCTGAGGCTGGTCGGCCTGATGAATCTGCCAGTGAAAGCGGGGCGCCTCCACCACCTTACGAAGAGTCGATCCTGGAAGAGGTCGGCACTCTGATTGATGATGCAAAACTCTATGCCGTCGCAGAGCTTGCCTTTCAGAAAACCCGCGCGCGAATAGTCGGCAAAAGCCTTGGCGTTGCGGTCTTCGCAGTCATTCTCGCGCTTATTCTGCTGCACATCGCGTTGATCGCCATGGCGGTTGGCTTCGTGATCGCGCTTGCTCCATTTGTTACCATTTGGGGTGCTATCGCGATTGTTGTTGGGGGGATGCTGCTTGGTGTCGGGGCGCTCGCCTATCTCGCGCTGTCGAAGGGACGGCAAATCGCCCGGACTTTTGACCGAGTGGGCGCTGCCCCTGAGCCCGATGGAGCCGAGCAATGAGCCGCCTGCCGCATGAATTCTACGAGGATCGAGCCTTGCGTGACGCCGCGCGCGCATTGGTGATTGCGGATATCGAGAACACGCGCAAGGCGCTCTCCGGCAAGAAGGTCGCGGCGCGCTTTGTCGGGACCATTGGCGATGGTGCCAAGGACGCGCTCGAAATCGCGAAAACCCACGCCGACACTCATCAAGGGCTGATCGCAGGCGTAATCGCAGCACTTGCGCTCTGGTTCGCCCGCGTGCCCTTGCTCGAGTTCTTCGGTATGACCGCTCCCGAGGCTAACGCTGATATTGGCGAAGAGGATCAGGCCAGCGACTACGCCGCCCCGACGCCCCTATCGCACACTGACGACACATCGCGGACTGAGAATACGGAGCCGCTGACAACCGGAGATATCCATGACTGAGCCAACCCAAGAACCCGTTGCGACCGACGCGCGCGACGAATTGCGCGCCAAAATCGAAGCGCGCGAGCGCCGGCTTGCCGAACGCACCCTTGCCGATCAGGCGCGCGAGGCGGCGGGCGCGGCAAGCGATTATGCAAGGCAGAACCCGATCCAGGTCGTTGGCGGCGCGATTGCTCTGGGCCTTCTCATTGGCCTCCTCACCAAACCGGGCAGGCGTGCGGCGGGAAACGTGGCAAGCGGCACGGCTAGCGCAGTCGGCGGCGCTGCGTCGGGGGCGGCAAAGAGCGTC
>JBCBKF010000111.1:0-8024 GCA_038522255.1 Pseudomonadota bacterium | reverse complement strand
CACCGGGGTCGACGATGTGCGCGAGATCATCGAGGCAGTGCGCTACGCTGCCGTCTCCGCGCGCTTCAAGATCTATATCATTGACGAGGTCCACATGCTCTCGCGCAACGCCTTCAACGCGCTGCTCAAGACGCTCGAAGAACCGCCTGCGCATGTGAAATTCCTGTTTGCAACAACCGAAGTCGACAAGCTGCCGGTAACGGTCCTCAGCCGCACGCAGCGCTTTGATCTGAGGCGTATCCCAGCAAGCCTGCTTGCAGAGCACTACGCCAATGTGTGCGAAAAAGAGGGTGTCGCGGCAGAGGCGGAAGCGCTGCGCATCATCGCCGCGGCTGCCGAAGGATCGGCGCGCGACGGACTTTCGATCCTCGATCAGGCGATTGCGCACGCCGATCTGGAAACCGACGGCAAGGTCACGGCTGCGCGGGTGCAGGACATGCTGGGGCTGGCGGATAAGAGCGCGCAGCGCATGATTCTCGGCCACGTCCTGAACGCTGATGCCAAGGCGCTGCTGGCCGGGATCGAGGAGCAATACGCGCTGGGGGTTGAACCGCTCGCTCTGATGCGTGCGCTGATGGATCTGGTGCACAAGATCACTGTCGCGCAGGTCTCGGCGGTTGAACCCGACGCGCCGAGCGAAGATGAACGCGCGGCGCTGGCCGATTTTGCGCAGCGCCTGTCGGCGGGCCAGCTTCATCGCCTGTGGCAATTGCTGCTCAAGGGCCACGATGAAGTGCGCATTGCGCCCGATCCCCTGGTTTCGCTGGAGATGGCGCTCTTGAGGACATTGCACGCGACAGACTTGCCTGATCCGGGCAAGCTTGCGCGCCGGATTGAGGAATTGGCCAGCCAGGCTCCTGCCCTGGGGACCTCGGCGACACCGGGTACGAACGAGCCTGCCTCAACTGCAGCGGCGCGAGCAAGCGTACCCGACAGAAACTGGGTCCAATTGGTTGAGGATATGGACCGAGCGGGTCACATGCATGTCGCAGAAATGATGCGTTCGCGCATGCGCGTGGTCGAATTGGGCGCTGAACGGCTGGTTTACAGCCAGGCTGACCGGTTTCCTGACGATCCCGGACCCGACGTGCGCGAAGCGCTGTTCAAGCTCACCGGCAGACGCTGGATGGTTGAGCGCAGCGCCGATGAGGGCCAGCCAACCCTGCGCGAACAGGCCGAAGCAACGGCCAAGGCCGCACGCGAGGCGGCCCTGGCCGATCCGCTTGTGAAGGCCGCGTTTGACGCCTTCCCCGATGCAGAATTGATCGAAACCCAGCCCGGAGACGACGATGCGCCAGCGCACCGCGCGGCAACGGGCGGCTCATGGACATAATCGAAAGGAAACCAATCCCATGAAAAGCATGGAAGAAATGATGCAGGCCGCGCAGCAGGCGGCTGAGCAGATCCAGAACCAGATGAACGACATGCAGGCGAAACTTGACGCAATTGAGGTCGAGGGGAGGGCTGGCGGTGGCCTCGTCACTGTGCGCGCCACGGCCAAGGGCCGCATTATGGGCGTCAGCATCGATGACAGCCTGATGAAGGTTGAGGAAAAGAACATCGTCGAAGACCTCGTCACCGCCGCCTTCAACGACGCGCGCGACAAGGCTGACCGCGTGTCGGCCGAGCAGATGAAGGAAATGCAAGGCTCGATGGGCTTGCCGCCGGGGTTCAACCTGCCGGGTTTGGGGTGAATGAGAACGGCGTGGCGAGAGTTAGGCCAATCGGGCGTCTATATCTGCCTCCGTCCATCCCATATCTGAAAGAGCGCGAGAGCGCTTTTTCTCGGAGAGATTAGAGAGCATCACGGCCAAAGAGAAATTTCCTCTCATCTGGTCCGCTTTGGTGTAGCCCCAGTCGCAAATCTGTTCCGTGTCGAATTGGATCATCTGCCCGAGTTCCAGTTCTTGCGCTATCGGGTCGTTCACGATGCGGCCAAAAAGCTTTCCATTGCGATTGGATATCTCCCCAATCCATATGTGTTCGTGCCCTTCGTTGGTTTTCAGCGTGACTTTGAGGGCGAAGTCTTCCTCGTCATGAGCTGGATCGTTATAATGCTCCCAAAACTCATTAATCGAGGTCAGTGCGTTTTGCTTTGCTCTCTCGATGCGCGGATCGTTTGGGTCGATCGCGCTGACCTCGGGATACAATCCCAGCCACGTATCGCGTAACACGAAAGCCAAATACGCTAAGAACGCAACAAGGACGCAGCCGGCGACGACCCAATGATCATCGCGCATACCCCCGCTAGAACAGGGGTTGACCTCTTCACAGGCGAACGCAGGGTCAGGCGATATCGACGCCATGAACGCGACCCCTAAAAGTGCAGCCAAGGTCTGCTTGTTGCCCATGGGTTTGTCGTTACTTCGACCCTGATTAAGAACGAGTTTCATGGGCATCCACAGCTTCCTACCTCTTGCCATTGCGGCGGTGCGGCGGGCTACCCATATTCCGATGAAAGGCGCGCCCCAATGGCGGCCGCGGATAACATTTTATGACCGAACAATTCCCCCTTCTTCCCCTTCGCGACATTGTCGTTTTTCCCGGCATGGTTGTGCCGCTGTTCGTGGGGCGCGAGAAATCAGTCGCCGCGCTCGAAGCGGCGATGGACGCCTCGAAGGATATTCTCCTTCTCGCCCAGCTGGATCCCAGCACCGATGATCCCCAGGGCGATGACCTCTACGACACTGGTGTGGTTGCGCAGGTCCTGCAATTGCTCAAGCTGCCCGATGGCACGGTGCGCGTTCTGGTCGAGGGCACACACCGCGCCAAGCTTCGCGGGTTTGAAGCCGAAGACGGCTACGTCCTCGCCGATGTGACCTTGCTTGAACCTGAGACAGTGGCCGGCAGCGAAGTGACCGCGCTGATGCGGCAGGTGACCGAGCGGTTCGGCGAATACGTCAAGCTCAACAAGAAGATGGGCGATGACAACAACAATGTCGATCTTTCCGAAGTGGACGATGCCGGACAACTGGCGGACACAATCGCAGCGGCGCTGAGCGCCAAGGTATCCGACAAGCAGTCGATCCTCACCGAAACGAGCCCGCTCAAACGGCTGGAACTGGTCATGGCGTTTATGGAGGGCGAGCTTTCCGTTCTCCAGGTGGAGCGCAAGATCCGGGGGCGCGTGAAGCGTCAGATGGAGAAGACCCAGCGCGAATACTATCTCAACGAACAATTGAAGGCGATCCAGAGCGAGCTGGGCGGCGGCGATGACGGCGATGTCGACGAGATTGCCGAACTGACCGAAAAGATCGAGAAGACCAAGCTGTCCAAGGATGCACGCGAAAAGGCGAATGCCGAGTTGAAGAAGCTTAAAGGCATGCAGCCCATGAGCGCCGAGGCGACCGTGGTGCGCAACTATCTTGATGTGCTGCTGGGCCTGCCATGGGGCAAGAAAAGCCGCGTGAAAAAGGATATCGGCAAGGCGCAGGAAGTGCTCGACGCGGACCATTATGCGTTGGAAAAGGTCAAGGACCGGATCATCGAATACCTCGCAGTGCAGGCGCGCACCAACAAGCTGAAAGGCCCGATCCTGTGCCTGGTCGGCCCGCCCGGTGTCGGCAAGACCTCGCTGGGTAAGTCGATTGCCAAGGCCTGCGGACGCGAATTTGTGCGCCAATCGCTTGGCGGCGTGCGCGACGAAGCGGAAATCCGCGGACACCGCCGGACCTATATCGGCTCAATGCCCGGCAAGATCGTCAACAACCTCAAAAAAGCGGGCACGTCGAACCCGCTGTTCCTGCTCGATGAGATTGACAAGCTGGGACAGGACTTTCGCGGCGATCCGGCCTCGGCTCTGCTCGAAGTGCTCGACCCGGAACAGAACAACAAGTTTCAGGACCACTATCTCGAGCTCGATCTGGACCTCAGCGACATCATGTTCGTGACCACCGCGAACAGTCTTGATCTGCCGCAACCTCTGCTCGATCGCATGGAGATCATCCGCCTCGAAGGGTATACCGAGGATGAGAAAGTCGAAATTGCGCAGCGCCACCTGATCGCCAAACAGTTCGATGATCACGGCCTCAAGGAAGGCGAGTTTGAGCTGACCGAAGCAGGCTTGCGTGATCTCATTCGCTATTACACGCGCGAAGCAGGCGTGCGGACGCTGGAGCGCGAGATTGCCCGGCTGGCGCGCAAGAGCCTTCGCAAAATCCTCGAGAAGGAAGCAACGTCGATCACGATCACGCCGGAGAACCTTGGCGACTTTGCCGGTGTGCGCAAGTTCAAGCATGGCACCTCGGAAGAGGAGGCGCAGATCGGCGCTGTCACAGGGCTTGCCTGGACAAGCGTTGGCGGGGAGCTGCTCACCATCGAAAGCGTCACCACGCCGGGCAAGGGCGAGGTCAAGACCACCGGCAAGCTGGGCGAGGTGATGACCGAAAGCGTCGCGGCAGCCTTCAGTTTCGTCAAGTCGCGCGCGCCCGCATACGGCATCAAGCCGAGCCTGTTCCAGCGCAAGAATGTGCACATCCACTTGCCCGAAGGGGCCGTGCCCAAAGATGGGCCCAGCGCTGGGGTTGGCATGGTAACGTCGATCGTCTCAACGCTGTCAGGGGTCGCCGTACGCCCCGATGTCGCGATGACGGGAGAGGTTACTCTGCGCGGCCGGGTGCTGGCGATTGGCGGTCTTAAGGAAAAGCTGCTCGCCGCCCTGCGCGGAGGTATCAAGACCGTTCTGATCCCCGAAGAGAACGTCAAGGACTTGGCCGAGATCCCAGCCAACGTGAAGGAAGGTCTGGAGATCATTGCGGTCAGCCACGTTGACCAGGTGCTTGAGCGCGCGCTTACGGATATGCCTGCGCCGATCGAGTGGAGCGAGGCGGACGACCTAGCGAGCCAGCCGGGATCGGGGGGCGGTTCGGCCGGAACGCAGTCGGGTTCGGACGTGCCAACCGCGCATTAAACCGCTAAGGGCCCTTCCGGGGTAGCGAATCGCATAAGCGGTCGAACGGGTTGCATTCCCCAAAAATGAGATCGCGCTCTGGAGGGCCTTCGAGGGTGCGGCCTGTCGCAAATCGCTCGCATTGGCTCAAAACCGCCATTTTTGGCATGATTTGCCTTTGACAGCACCCCGAAAAAGGGCTCAATCTGATTTTTCTCGGGGAGGCGATTCACCGATGATGATACCGCAAAATAAAGAGGGGTTTTTTGTATGAATAAGAATGATCTGATCAGTGCTGTCGCCGATACCAGCGGCCTTTCAAAAAATGATGCATCCAATGCAGTTGAAGGTGTATTCGAAGCCATTACAAAGGCTCTTGCTGGTGGAGATGAAGTGCGCCTGGTCGGGTTCGGGACTTTTTCTGTAGCCAAGCGTAAGGCTTCTACCGGACGTAACCCTCGCACGGGTGAACCGATGAATATTCCCGCTTCAACCCAGCCCAAATTCAAGGCGGGAAAAGGCCTCAAGGACGCGGTCAACTAACCAGGACCGATCAGGCTAACCAGCGCTCCGCCTCGCGCTGGACAAATGTGACCCCGCCGATTGCAGCCAATCGGCGGGGTTTTTCATGAGGTGCGCACTGATGCACCCAAATTCACTTACCGCCCAAGATTGATCAGCGCGGTCGGCGCGGCCTTGGTGCGCGGGCTGATATCCCAGACCATCATTTCACCAGTCGGCGTCGGATTGGCGCCTTCGTCGGTGTTGTTGGCCCGGGTTTCCATCGCGCCCGTGGTGACGATCGTAAACGTGCCGTCGATGGTCGGAATGTCGGGTGTTGACCCTTCGTTATCGCCCGATGCGTCTGGCGCCATCGCGGCCATCCCGGCCATTCCGGCGAGTCCTCCCATCATGGCGCCCATCGGGTTATCATCGTTCTGAGCGGAAAATCCTGGCGCGTTGATCCGCACCACATTGCCATCGCGCAGGAAAATCTGGACGAAGGGATTGGTCGTGGGCACGCCTTCGATCAGCGGAAAGGTGAAGTCATGTGTAAGCTTGCCTGTAAGGGTGTAGCTGACGTCGAACACCCCATCGCCTTTGTCCTCGACCCGGTCCCAGCCTTTCTGACGCAGCAACAGCTCTGTAAACTTGGCGGTTGCTTCGGGATCGGTTGCGTCGATCCCGCCCAGCAGCGCCGACATTTGCTCAGCTTTTTGGGCGGCTTCGGCAGCGCGCTGTTCTGCGCCCGCATCCCAGGCTGCGCGCTGGCCTTCAAGCTCGTTGGCGGTGCATTCGCGCTCATCAAAGGAATTGTCGACATAGCACGGCTCAGGTTCAAACTCCTTCACGCTCTCGCCCATTTCAGCGAGCTGTGAGAGACCCAGGAAGAATATCTCGCCTTCATAGGTGAAGGTGAAGTTCTGGTCTGGACCCAGCACCAGCTCGGATGTGAACTTGCCCGGTGTGATAAAGCACCCTGTGAGCAGCAATGACATTCCGGCCAGGATTGCCGCCGCAGCCGTGCGCAATGGATGGTTCGTTCTGACAGGCGTTTTCATACGAATGTTCCCCCAAGAATTTTGCAATGACCACGATATTATGCGCTTCTCGTTGCCACCGCGTAAAGAGCGATCGCAGCCGCATTCGAGACGTTGAGGCTTTCGATGGCGGACGTGATCGGCAACCGTGCGAGCGCATCGCAATGCTGCGCGATGTTGTGCCGCAGACCTTCGCCCTCTGCGCCCAGAACCAGCGCGACAGGGCCGGTCGACAGCGTCTCGGCGAGCGTCGCGTCAGCTTCGCCCGCAAGCCCGATGCGCCAATAGCCCGCCTGCGCCAGTTCATCGAGCGCGCGGGCCAGATTGACGACGCGCACCCAGGGAACGGTCTCCAGCGCGCCTGATGCGGACTTTGCCAGAACCCCGCCTTCGGGTGGCGCGTGGCGATCTTGCGTCACGATCGCCGCAGCGCCGAACGCGGCCGCCGAGCGCAATATCGCGCCGACATTGTGCGGGTCGGTCACTTGGTCGAGAAAGACTATAGGGCGCGCGGGATCGCCCTGCGCAACCTCATCAAGGAAGGTGTCATCAAGGGGCTCACATTCGAGCACCAGTCCTTGGTGCGGGGCGTCCTTGGCAACGAGCCGCGCCAGGTCTTGCACATCGGCGTATTCGACTGGGAAATCGGGCGGCAATTCGCCGTCAAGGCTGCCAATGCCTTCACGCGTGGCCCACAGCTTGCGGTGCTGGCGCCCGGGGTTTTTGAGCGCGGCTTCGACCGGATGGCGGCCCCACAGGCGCACATGGCCAGCGCTTGCCCGGCCCGATCCGCGCCCGCCTTTCATCCGGCCCGCTCGTCCGCGCAATGCCCGCTTCTTCTCACTCTTGGCCATTTGTGTCCCTGATCAATGAAGGAATGTGAGCTCCCCTGCCAGCCGCCCCATTGACAGGCAAGGCTCGCTTCGCCAAAGGGCGCGTCTCGGCAAACGGGGCAGCCGCTCGGCAATTGCCCTGATGCTCGATAGGGCCGCTTAACGTGCGCCTCAATCGCACTTTCGCGAGCAATCGTGTGGACAGGTGGCCGAGTGGTTAAAGGCAGCAGACTGTAAATCTGCCCGCGCAAGCGTACGCTGGTTCGAATCCAGCCCTGTCCACCACCGTCCCTCCAAGGTCTTGCATTTGCTGTGTTTCCCCTTAGGCAAGGGGAATGCGGGCTGCAATCTGTTACAAAAATTGCTACAAAAATAGCACTATCCGTGGAGTGCCTTCATGAAGAAGGTTCACGGCTACAAGCACCTTTATCGACGAGGGAAGGGTGACACGCTCTACTTCCGGCGTTCTGTCCCTGCCTATGCTCAAGCGTTCTTCGATGGGAGAACCGAAGCGGTCGTATCGTTGGAAACCTCAAACCTTCTTGAGGGTCGTTATCGCCTCATAGATCAAGAGACGATTTTTGATGCGAAGCTGCGGAAAGCGAAGCTGGACCCGTCAAAACCAAGAAATGCCATAACCAACCGCCAGCCTGCGAACGACGAGATCGAGGCAGAGGTGCGCACCCATTTTGCTGAGCGGCGTAAACGGACAAACACAGATCGCTTTCTGAAACCGGGAATGAGGGAAGAGGCAGAAGAGCG
>JBCBKF010000110.1:0-8062 GCA_038522255.1 Pseudomonadota bacterium | reverse complement strand
CTCGATGTCGGTGGGAAAGACATAGCTTTCCAACCCCGCACCCGAACAAGCCACCCACACCGAATTCACCGGCGTCTGCGCATTCTGCTCAGCACGTTCGACCGCGTCGCGAATGGCATGGGTCGCCGCGCGCGGATCAGTGACATAGCCGCGCTTGACGCCAGCGCTCATGCGGTGGCCCGATCCCAGCACCATCAGATCGCCATTTTCCGCCTCGCCCATGATCATCGCGGAGATACGAAACGATCCCACATTCACCGCGCCAAAGGTGCGGATCAGGCGGGCCTTTGTCGCGCTCCTCGCTCCTGTCTTGCTGGCGGTCTTGCCGCTCTGGCCCCTGGCGGCGGGCAAAGGTTTGCGCGTCGCCATCACGGTGTTCCTGCGGCAAGTTCGAACCGGTCCGCGCGCCCTGGCTCGCGCATGTAGATGCGGGGCGGATTGCGCATGTCAAAGCTGGTAACCTTGCCTCCGATGAGGCGGTATTGACCATCCAGCTTGGCAAAGTCTTCCAGCGCCTTGACCGCCCGCAGATTGCCTTCCGGCAAGGCAAGCACCTGATCGGTATCGAAGGTGAAGTTCCAGCGGCGATTGCCGACCCATTCCACTGCCTTCACGCGCTCTTCAATCGCGGGCGCGGCCTCAAACAGCGTGTCGAGCGCGTCCATCCGCTCGGCCTTCGCCGCGCCTGGGCCGGAAACCAGCAGCATCTCCTTCGCGTTTTGCGGGGCGATGATTGCCAATTCGTGACCCGTCTTGTCGATCAGCACCAGCCGATCAGGCTTTTGCAGAACGGCGTGGGGCACGCGTTCGACAATGTCGATGGCAAGGGTGTCAGGCAGCTGGAGCGATACACGCGCATCCTTCACCCAATCAAGTTTGCGGATGTCGTCGCGCAGCTGAGAGATATCGACCTCGGTCATCGGGCGATCCTTTTGCACCATGGCAAGCGCATAAACGCGCGCTTCGTCCATCCGATCAGTGCCGGTGATGCGCACGCCGCTGACGGTGTAGCCGGCACCTTTTGCAAGGCTGTCCAGCTCGTTGCGGGCGATCGCGGGGACGCCGGCGAGATTGGCAATCACGCCTGCCAAAAGCAGCGCAGCAGCGAGGATGACTGCCATGAAAACGCGGCTCCATTGCTCTTCGCTCAAGGGGATGACACCCATCACCGTGTCGAGAATGCCGGTGGTCTTCGCCTTGGCCTTGCGCGCGCCCGCGGCACGGCTTTGCGATTTGGCGGCGCGGCGCACGCCTTTGCTGGAGCTGCGCGAGATCTTAGCCATGCGCCCGCTCCTGCACCCGCGCGGGTGAACCGCGTCTGAGCGCGTCTTTCACCAGCAGATCGACCAGTTCGGAATAATCAATCCCTGCGCGGCGCGCCTGTTCTGGCACGAGGCTGAGCGGTGTCATGCCCGGCTGGGTGTTGGTTTCAAGCGCGAACAGACCCTCCTCGCCCAACTCATCATCCCAGCGGTAATCGGTGCGGCTGGTGCCATGGCAGCCCAGAACCGTGTGCGCTTTAAGGGCGTATTCTTCGCACAAAGCGGCGATTTCGGGCGGGATCTTGGCAGGGCAGACATGCTGCGTGCGCCCTTCGGTGTATTTGTGCTCGTAATCGTAAAAGCCATGCTCGATGATAAGCTCGGTCACACCGAGCGCGCGCGGGCCGTCTTCACCGTCGATCACGGCGGTGGTGAGCTCGCGGCCCTTGATGAAGGGTTCAGCGAGCAGTTCGTCAAATTCGCGCCACGGTCCCACGGCCTCCCGCGCTATCGGATTGCCGACAGTGGAATCCTGCGTGATGATCGCGACACCGACAGAGGAGCCTTCATTGACGGGTTTGAGCACATAGGGGCGCGGCAGCGGGTCCCGCTCATAGAGTTCCTCACACGCGACAATCCGCCCGCCGGGCATTGGAACGCCATGAGGGGTAAGCACCTGTTTGGTAAGCTGTTTGTCGATGGCGATCACCGAGGTCGCCATGCCCGAATGGGTGTAGGGCAGACCCATGATATCAAGCAGGCCCTGAATGGTCCCATCCTCTCCCGGCACGCCGTGTAGCGCATTGAAGACGACGTCGGGCGCCGCCTCGGCCAGCCGCGCGGCGACATCGCGGCCCATATCGATGGGCGTGACGCGATATCCTTGCATCTCCAGCGCGTCGGTGACGCCATTGCCGGACATGAGCGAAACCTCCCGCTCATTCGCCCAGCCGCCCATCAGGACCGCGACGTGGAGGGGTTGGGAGGCGTTCATGCCGCAGCCTCATAAAGCGCGGGTTGGGCGTCGATGACATCTTGGGCCACGCCTTCGTCCCAAGGGACAAGGCCCGCCACCGAACTTGGCCAGACGATCTGAAACGCGTCCTTCATCTCGGTTTGAAAGCGATGCTCGGAGAACCACATTGCCGATGCGAAATGGTCGGCAATAATGTGCTCGGATTGAACAATGCGCGCAATACAGTCAAAGCCCTCAAGCAAGTCAGAGACGACCAATCCATCCTTGAGGCTAAGCCCCTCTTCGCGGCACTGGCGCAGCAGATCGTTGATCATGAACTGCATGACTTCAACGCGAAGGCCAAATACAATCACTTCAGGCTGATCTATGGTTTCGGGAAAGCCTATCGAATAGCTCTTGCCGGGCGAAACGCCATCGGGATCAAAGACGTGGTTCACCTGGCAGCCATGCTCGCGGATATTGGCGAGGATGCGCTCTTCAAACTCGTTGAGTTCACTCATGGCCGCCCCACCCGCTGGATTTCCCATTCGAGGCACACGCCCGTTTCAGCAAAAACCTTGTCGCGGATCATTTCGCCCAGGTCCTCGATCGCGGCGCTGGTGGCACTGCCGGTGTTGAGGAGGAAATTGGTGTGCTTTTCGCTCACCGCTGCGCCCTTGTGCTCAAACCCGCGAAAACCCGCCTGATCGACCAGCTTCCACGCGCTGGTGCCTTCGGGGTTCTTGAAGGTTGATCCGCCGGTCTTGGTGCGCAGCGGCTGCGATTCTTCGCGTGCGGCGGCGATGCGGTCCATCTCCGCACTGATAGCGACGGGATCGCCGGGCCTGCCTTTGAAGCGCGCGGAGACGACAATCGCGCCATCTGGCAAAGCGGAATGGCGATAGGAATAGCGCAAATCTGCCACCGGTAACGTCACAAGCGCGCCATCTGGCATGATCACGCGGCAATCGATCAGGATATCGGCGACTTCGCGCCCATAGGCCCCGCCATTCATGCGCACAAATCCACCGACAGTACCCGGAATGCCGCGCAGAAATTCAAGCCCCGCAATCCCCGCATCGCGCGCGTTGGAAGCCACCAGAATGCCACTCGCGCCCGCGCCGCAGATAAGCTCGCAGTCTCCTGTCACCTCCGCCCTTGCAAAAGGCTTGCCCAGCTTGACGACCACGCCCGGCACTCCGCCATCGCGGATGATGAGGTTGGAGCCCAGCCCCAGCGCCATCACCGGCAGGCTATCGTCGAGGCGATCCATAAACATCATCAGGTCATCAAGATCAGCGGGCTCAAACAACCAGTCCGCCGCGCCGCCGGTCTTGAACCACACATGTTTGGCCAAAGGCGCCTTGCCCGTCACCGCGCCGCGTATCCCTTTGAGCGGCACGGGCGCCTTCACCGCGCCTTCGACATCGCAGGTCGGTGCGCGGCCCGTGTCAAAATTGGCGACATCGCCTGGCTGATCGGTGTGGGTCATGCCGCCAATTCTTGTTCAATTGCCCCGGCGAGGCCAGCGGCCCAGCGGGTGATATCCCCGGCGCCAAGGCACACGACAAGATCGCCGGCGCCGATTTCACCCGCCAGCGCCTTTGCCAGCGCGGGCTGATCTTCGATCGTTCGTGCGCTGCGATGGCCGCGCGACTTGAGCCCGGCGACAAGCGCCTCGCTGTCAACGCCCGGCAGCGGCGTCTCGCCTGCCTCGTAGACGGGGGTGACATAGACGCTGTCGGCTTCGTGAAAGCAGCTTTGGAAATCGTCCATCAGATTGGCAAGGCGCGAATAGCGATGCGGCTGAGCCACCGCGATGACCCGGCCCTTGGTCACCGCAACCGCTTCGCGCGCGGCGCTGAGCACGGCCTCGATCTCGACCGGGTGATGCGCGTAATCATCAATCACGCTGACAGAACCCGCATCCAGCGCAATCGTGCCCGCTTTGGTGAAGCGCCGCCGCACCCCTCCGAACGAGCCAAAGCCTTCGCGGATCACCGCGTCCGAGCAGCCCATCTCGATCGCCACCGCAATCGCGGCGAGCGCGTTCTGCACATTGTGGCGCCCTGGCATGGGCAGATGCACGCCCTCGATCCGGCGATCAGGCTCACCGCGCTGGCGGACCATGACATCAAACGTGCTGCCCCCTTCGACCGGCTGGATGTTGACCCCGCAAATATCGGCCTGAAGCGAAAATCCATAGGTGACTACCTTGCGATCGCGCACTTCGCCAATAACCGTCTGCACTTGCGGATGATCGACACACAGGATCGCCGCACCGTAGAACGGAACGTTGTGAATGAATTCGATGAAGGCGCGCTTGACCCCGTCAAAATCGCCGTAATGATCAAGGTGTTCGGGATCGATATTGGTGACCACCGCGATCGTCCCATCAAGGCGCAGGAAGCTGCCGTCACTCTCGTCCGCCTCAACCACCATCCAGTCGCTGTCGCCCAACCGCGCATTGGAACCGTACTGCTCGATAATCCCGCCATTGATGACGGTGGGGTCGACATCGCCTTTATCTAGCAGGCTGGCGATCATGCTGGTGGTGGTGGTCTTGCCATGCGTACCCGCCACCGCGACGGTGGATTTGAGCCGCATCAGCTCTGCCAGCATTTCCGCGCGGCGCACAACGGGCGTGCGGTTTTCCAATGCGGCGGCGACTTCGGGGTTGGTCCGGCGCACTGCGGTGGAGGTGACGACGACGGCGGCGCCTTCGACATTCTCCTTGGCGTGCCCGATCCGCACAGAGATGCCGCGCGAACGCAGCCGCTCAACGCTCGCCCCTTCGGCGATGTCAGAGCCCTGTACGGTGTAGCCAAGGTTGTGCATCACCTCAGCGATGCCCGACATGCCAATCCCGCCAATACCGACAAAGTGAATGACGCCAATATCGGTGCCAACGCCCTTCATCGCGCGTCGCTCTCCTCGGATGCCTCGCGAGTCGCGGGCTTGGGAGCGGTGGCGGTTTGTGCGGCGCGCGGGGCGGTCTCGCCCACGCGGATCACGTCCATCAGATCAATCCCGCCGAGCGTTTCGACCAGGTCAGCCAGGTCCTTCGCCGCATCGGGCCGCCCGCAATTCCACGCGCCGTGCGCGGCATTGGCCAGGCTTTCGGGCTTTTGCGCCATGGCCTGTATCTGCTTGGCAAGCTCCTTGGGACCGAAATTGTCCTGCCGGATCATCCGCGCCCCGCCTGCCTTGACCATTTCGCGCGTGTTCGCCGCCTGGTGATCATCGGTCGCAATCGAGAGCGGGATGAGGATTGCGGGGCGGCCCACGGCCGTCAGCTCGGCAATCGTCGAAGCGCCCGCGCGCCCAATGAACAGATGGGTGTCCGCCAGCCGCTCATGCATGTCCTCGAAATAGGTGCCCAGTTCAGCGGCAATGTCGTGCTGGTTGTACCGCTCACGCACGCCGTCCACGTCTTCAGGGCGGCATTGCTGGGTAATCTGCAGGCGGCTGCGCAGCGGCGGGGGCAGCATGGCAAGCCCATCGGGGACAACCTCGGACAAAATTCGCGCCCCCTGCGATCCCCCAGTGACGAGAACGCGCAGGAGGCTCTCATCGGTCAGCGCGGGAAAATCCTGATCGCGCAGTGCCAGCACCTCTTCGCGCACCGGATTGCCGACCAGATGGGTCTTGTTCGCAAACTTGGACTTGAGCCGCTGAACTTCGGGATAAGAGGTCGCGATTGCGTCCACCCGGCCCGCAAGCAGACGGTTGACCCGGCCCAGAACTGCATTTTGCTCGTGCACCACGCTCGGGATCCTGGCCGAATTCGCCGCCAACAGCGCGGGTAAAGCGGGATAGCCGCCAAAGCCGATCACGGCCGAAGGTTCAAAGGTCTCGAACACGCGCTGCGCCATGCGCCGCCCTTCGAGCACGGCGCTGATCCCGGCAGGCCATTTCAACGGGTTCTTGCCAAAGCGGCCCACGGGAATGACATGGGCGGGAACGCTATCGGGCTTCCCCGGGATCTTGGCGCCGCGCACATCGGTGATCAGGGCGACATGGTGCCCTCGCGCCTCAAGCTCGGTTGCGAGTGCGAAAGCAGGAATTAGGTGCCCTCCTGTCCCGCCCGCAGCGAGGACAAAATGACGGCTGGCGCCCGAAGGCAGGGTTTGTGGGTTCTGGCTGTTCATGCCGCGCTCTCCTTGCGCTCGAAAAGAGTCCGTAGGCCAGGCACGTCACGTTCGAGGAACGGGTTGCGCCGGGTGATCGCCAGCAATAGCCCAAGGGTGAAGCACACCGCCAGCGTTGATGAGCCGCCATAGCTGATAAGCGGCAGAGTTGTGCCTGTTGCTGGCGCGAGTTTGAGGTTCACCGCCATGTTGATAAAGGCCTGGCCACCAAGCTGGGCGATCAGCCCGGTTCCTGCAAGGAGGGCGAAGATATCGTCCTCACCCGCCAGCCGCACCAGCACGCGCGCAATCAGCGCAAGATACAGCATCACGACAAGCGCGCAGACCAGCAGGCCAAATTCCTCGCCAATAACCGAGAAGATGTAGTCGGTGTGCGCCTCGGGCAGGTTGAACTTGCGATTGCCCAGCCACAATCCCTGGCCGTTCCACCCGCCATTAAGCATCGTGCGGTTGGCCATGTCGACCTGATCGAAGGCGGTTCCGCCGCCCAGAAAGGCGTCAATCCGGTTGCGCCCGTTTTCATAGGTCAGATAGACAAGGCCGAGCAACGCCGGCCCTGCGGCCACCACTCCGGCGATCCTCCACCAGGACAGGCCCGACAGGACAATCAGCACAAACCACGTGCCTGCAAACAGCAGCGTCTCGCCCAGATTGGGCTGCAGCATCAACAGCGAAGCGCAGGCCAGTGTGATCCCGGTCGCGAGCCAGAACACAGGAAGGTTGGGATCGCGCATTCGCCAGCTCAAAATCCAGGCAAGCGCAATTGCAAAGCCGGGCTTGAGAAATTCGCTGGGCTGGAGGCTCATGCCGACATTGATCCAGCGCACCGCGCCCTTGCGCTCAAACCCGATCAGCGGGACCAACATCAGCAGCGCGAACATTACCAGCGCGACCAGAATGCCGAGCTGCCGCGCGCGGTCACGGCTAAGGAAGGATACGCCAATCATCAGGGCAAAGCCTGCGCACAGAAACACCACATGGCGCTTCAGGAACATGAATGGGTCGAGCTTTACCTGCGCGGTTGACAACTGATCGGCGCTCGCAGGCGAGGCGGCGAGCACCGCGACTACCCCGAGGCCCATCAACAGCGCGATCAGAAAAAGCAGTGTACGATCAAGCTCTCCCCACCACACGCGCACTTCTTCCCGCCAGCCGCGCCGCACAGGGACGGGCGCGCTGAAAACGGGCGCTTGCGAGCCAGGGAAGACACTGCGCGAGGCCATTACCTCGCCCAGCCCTGCGCCGGGCCAGCCGGCGCGCAATCATCGCTGCACTCGGCAATCACGCCGACCAATTGGCGAAAGTGATCGCCGCGCTTTTCGTAATCGCGGAACTGATCGAAACTCGCGCAGGCGGGGGAGAACAGCACGACATCCCCTGGCTTTGCCATTTCCTGGGCGCGGCGCACCGCTTCGGAAATCAGTTCGCACGGCTCAACGCGCGGGACCTTGCCCTCCAGCCATTGGGCAAACTGCGGGCCTGCCTCGCCCACCGTGTAAGCGGCGGCGACCTTGTCCAATTGCGCCTCGCATTCGCCCAGACCGTCTTCCTTGGCGAGACCGCCGACGATCCAGTGGATTCGCGGCGTGCCGCTGACCGGGGGATAAGCAGCCAAAGCGGGCGCGGTCGAGGCGGTGTTGGTGGCCTTGCTGTCGTTGACGTAGGTGACGCCCGCTTCCTCGCACACGGTCTCC
>JBCBKF010000109.1:0-8101 GCA_038522255.1 Pseudomonadota bacterium | reverse complement strand
CAACCTCGACCCCGTGTTCGCGCACGGCGGATGTTGCTTACAACACCAAAGGCGTGATCAGCGAGGCGCGGCGGGCGCATCAGTGTCATGTCGATTTGCTGGTCTATCCTGAACTCACCTTGTCTTCCTACGCGATTGATGATCTGCATTTGCAAGCGGCCCTGCTTGACCGGGTTGAGCGCGGGATAGCCGAAGTGGTCGAGGCCACCGCGGATCTGACGCCGGTCCTCGTCGTTGGCGCGCCCCTGCGGCGCAATGGCAAGCTTTACAATTGCGCGCTGGTGATTGCGGGGGGGGAGCTTTTGGGCGTCATCCCCAAAAGCTATCTGCCCAATTACCGCGAATTCTACGAGAAGCGTTACTTCGCACATGGCCGCGATTGCCAGGATTTGTGGATCGGGGTTGCGGGCGAGGAAGTGCCATTTGGCACTGACCTGATTTTCGCCGCGTCGAACCTCTCAACGTTCACCTTTGGCGTGGAGATTTGCGAGGATTTCTGGGCGCCCAATCCCCCGGGCACTCTGGCCGCGCTCGCAGGCGCGAACATTTTGTGCAACCTTTCCGCCTCGCCCGTTACCATTGGCCGCGCGGAGGACCGCCATCTGCACTGCCGCTCCCTGTCCGCGCGCGCGATGTGTGCCTATGTCTACTCCGCCAGCGGGCATGGTGAGAGCACGACCGACCTATCCTGGGACGGGCAGGGCGTGATCTACGAGCTTGGCGCGCTGCTGGCGGAGAGCGAGCGCTTCGATCTTGATGCGGAACTGTGCATCGTCGATGTCGACACCGACAAGATCGCGCTTGAACGCATGCGCAACGGGACGTTCAACGATGCCGCCGAAGCGCATGGCCGACCGGAAGATACCTACAGGCGGATCGTATTCGAACACGCTTATGAGGCGGGCGACATTGGTCTGATGCGGTCCGTGCGGCGCTTCCCCTTCGTACCGAACGACGAAAAGAGGCTGGACGAGGATTGCTACGAGGCGTTCAACATCCAGGTCGATGCGCTCATGCGCAGGATGCAGGCGAGCGGCGCCAAGTCGCTTGTCATCGGCATTTCCGGCGGGCTTGATTCAACCCATGCGCTGATCGTTGCGGCCAAGGCATGCGATCGCCTTGGCCTGCCGCGCACCACGATCCGGGGCTATACCATGCCCGGCTTTGCAACCTCGGAAGGGACCAAGTCCAACGCCTGGAAGCTGATGGACGCCTTTGGCATCACCGCTGAGGAGATCGATATCCGCCCAGCGGCCAAGCGCATGCTGGAAGATATGGGGCACCCCTTTGGCAAGGGCGATCCGGTCTATGATGTCACTTTTGAAAACGTGCAGGCGGGCTTGCGCACCGATTATCTGTTCCGCCTCGCAGGCCAGCAAGGGGGCTTTGTGCTTGGCACGGGCGATCTGTCCGAACTTGCGCTTGGCTGGTGCACCTATGGCGTGGGCGACCATATGAGCCATTACGGGGTCAATGCAGGCGTGCCCAAAACGCTGATCCGATATCTCATCCGCTGGAGCGTGGAGACCGAACAGTTCAGCGCCGAATGCGGCACCATCCTGATGGCGGTTTATCACACAGTGATTTCGCCTGAATTGGTGCCCGCTGGCGAGGACGGCGCGATCCAGGATACCGAGGCGCATATCGGGCCGTATGAATTGAACGACTTCTTCCTCCACCACACGATCCGCACCGGCCAGCGTCCGGGCAAGATCGCCTTTCTCGCCTGGCACGCCTGGCGCGATGCTGAAGCGGGGCGGTGGCCCACGGGCTTTCACGAAGCGCGCAAGAACGAATACGATCTGGCGACGATTGCAGGCTGGCTGGAAAAATTCGCGCAGCGCTTCTTCGCCTTCTCGCAGTTCAAGCGCAGCGCCCTGCCCAACGGGCCCAAGGTTTCCTCGATGGGTGCGCTGTCCCCGCGCGGAGACTGGCGGGCGCCGTCGGATGCGGTGGCTGATGTGTGGCTGGAGGATTTGCGCGAAAGCCTGCCGCCGCTTGACAAACCTGCCGAATAGAAGAGAGCCGGACCCGCTTATTCAGCAAGCCCGGCCCTCCCTGCGACCCTCTGGCTCGAGGGACAGCTCGTTGCGCTGTAATTAGTCCCGGCTGAGCGCCAGGCGACCCGGACCAAAAGCGGCCACCTGAAGCATACCTCCCGCCAGCGCGAGGTTCTTCAGGAAGTGGATCATCTGGTTCTGGTCCGTGAAATCGGAGTGAAAGGTTACAGCGGCCAGGATCGAAAACGTGCCGAGGGCAATCGCAGCTGTGCGCGCCTTGAACCCTGCAACCAGCATCACGCCGCCCACGATCTCCAGCGCGATCACGGCGTAGTATATCGCATCAGCAAAGGGCAGGCCGACGCTGGCGATATAGCCGATGGTCCCTTCAGCCGCGCCGATCTTGGTGATGCCGGACAGGACGAAGATCGCAGCCAGAAGCAGGCGCCCACCCAGAGCGAGTGCGTCATTCGCGGTGATTGAAGCTGCTGAAAGCGGGGCGGTGTCTTGAGCAACGGTATTCATGAAAAGTCTCCATTCAGCTTGAGGATTGGCATGTGTCAGCGGCAGATCAGGCGGCGACCGCAACACCAGAGGCCTTGGCAATGGCAGCGTCGATCTTGGCGTCGCCATCGGCGCCCATGATGCCGTCCGCGGCGATGACCTCGACATCCTTGATGCCCAGAAAGCCGAGGAAGAAGGTGAGCCAGCTCGACATGAAGTCTATGTCCGAACCAATCGGCGTTCCGCCCGATGCAGCGGTGATATAGGCCTTCTTGCCCTCAAGCAGGCCAACAGGGCCGTTTTCGGTGTATTTGAAAGTGGTGCCGGCGCGCGCGACAAGGTCCGCCCAGGCCTTTACCACGGCGGGCACGCCGAAATTGTACACAGGCGTTGAGAAGACGATCGTGTCAGCCGCTTGTAGCTCGGCGATCAGCGTGTCGGCGATGGCGGCGAGTTCGGCCTGCTCGGCTGAGCGGTCCGGGGCAGCGGTCAGGTTTGCCTCAAAGCGCGCAGCATCAACAAACGGGATGTCGTTCTTGGAAAGATCGCGCGTGGTAACGCTGGCGCCATCACGAAGGCTGGTCAAAAGCGCCTCACCGATCTGGTTCGACACGCTTTCATCGCCGCGAATGCTGGCCTTGATGTGGAGGATGTTGGACATGGGGAAACTCCTTTGGATCACAGTTTGGGGGGAATGGTCACTTCAAAACGCTGAGAGGGTGAGCCAGCCAAGCGGGGGCACTCGGCTGGCTCGGGGGCATCAGGCGGCATCCACCAGCACAATTTCGCTGTCTTCCAGCGCGGTGATGGTGACGCTGTCTTTCTGGGTGATTGCCACGCCATCGCGGGCCTTGGCGGTCACATCCTCGATCCGCACCTCGCCGGTGGCGGGGACGAGATAAAGGTGCCGGTCGGGCGAGGACACATCATAGGTCAGGCTCTCGCCCGCCCTGATTGTCGCACCCAGCACCTTCGCGTTTGAGCGGATCGGCAGCGCGTCATCGTTGGCAGCGCCTGAGGCGAGAGTGACGAACTGACCCGCGCGCTCGCCCTTGGGAAATTGCCGCGCGCCCCAGGATGGATCGCCGCCGCGTTCATCGGGGATGATCCAGATCTGGAACAGCGTCGTGTCCTCGCTCTCGCGGTTGAATTCGGAATGCTCGACACCGCGCCCGGCACTCATGACTTGCACGTCGCCAGCTTCGGTGCGGCCTTCATTGCCCATGTTGTCGCGGTGCGTGATCGCGCCTTTGCGAACATAGGTGATGATTTCCATGTCATTGTGCGGATGGGTTGGAAAACCGGTGCCAGCGGCGATGGTGTCATCGTTCCACACGCGCAAGGAACCCCAGTGCACGCGGGCCGGATCATGATAACCCGCGAAGGAGAAGTGATGGTGCGCATCGAGCCAACCGTGATTGGCCGAGCCAAGGCTTTCAAAGGGACGAAGTTCGATCATGGCGTATCTCCTGTTCGATTGAGCGGGTCCTGGGAGGTGTGCCGCTGTGTTGGACTGGGAGATAGGCTGATCCTTGGGCACGGATAAGTGCGATAAAACTTGTAAAAATGTTCGAATTATTCGAACGCAAATGGCATGAAGCTCGGCGATCCCTCCCTCGATCAATTGCGCATCTTCCTTGCCGTGGTTGAGCAAGGCAGTTTCGGCGGTGCCGCGCGCGCCATGGGGCGCGCGGTCTCGGCGATCAGTTACGGCGTCGCGCAACTGGAATTGCAATTGGCGGTCAGCCTGTTTGAACGCGAGGGGTCGCGCAAACCGGTGCTCACAGAGGCGGGCGAGGGGCTGCTTGCCGAAGCGCGCGCAGTGGCTGACCGCGTCGATGCCCTCCTCGCTAAGGCGCAGAGCTTGCATTCGGGACTTGAATCCAGCCTGGGACTGGTGGTCGATGTCATGCTCTCAGGCGAGGTCACCGCGCGCACTCTGCGCGAATTTCGCCGGATGTTCCCGACGGTTGCGCTCACACTCAACATCGAAGGCTTGGGAGCGGTGGTGCAATGCCTGCTTGAAGAGCAGGCGGAGCTTGCGATTGGCGGACCGGTGATCAGCGATCACCCCGCGCTGGAGCGTCAGGTGCTGGGCGAGGTCGACCTGATCCCGGTCGCGAGCCCTGATCATCCCTTGGCCCTTGCAGTTTCTGATGGCTCGATTGCGCCGGGCCTGTCACGCCAGCATCTGCAATTGGTGCTGGCGGATCGATCAAACCTGACCGAGGGCCGCGAATTTTCAGTGCTGAGCCCGCTGACCTGGCGCCTGGGCGATCTGGGCGCGAAGCATTCGCTGCTCAAAGAGGGGCTCGGCTGGGGAAACATGCCGCGCGCCATGGTTGCGGGCGATTTGATTGCGGGGGATCTGGTCGAACTTGATCTGCCGGAAAAGCCCGGGGATCGCTACACGCTCAGCGCCCTGTGGCGGCGTGACACGAAGCCCGGCCCGGCCACCAGCTGGCTTATCGACGCATTTCGACGCGAATTGGGGCGCGCTTAGACCGCATCTCGCAGCCAGGCGATCGCGTCGCCCTTGTTGTCGAAGATCTGCGTGTTCGTTCCATCCACCAAGCGATCAAACTGCATCTTCAAAAGCGGCGCTGTGATCAAGAAGGCCTGTTTGCGCATGCCAAGCTTGACAGATTCGCGCATCATCAAGCGCATTGCATCCGCCATCATTCTATCCTGCACAGCCAGCCCACTCATATCGCCCATGACATTGAAACCTTTGGCAGCCTCAATCAGCGGTTTCGTCTTTTCCAGCAGCGCGCTCTGAAAACGAGCCATGTCCTGGGTCGACCAAAAGCCGGAGGCGGCATAATGCACTTCGCGGTGCCGCTCCTGAATCAGGATCGTAAAACGGGGTCTGAGTTCGCTCATCCATCGGCGCATAGCGTGAGGGTATTAAAAAATTTACCCTAAGCGCAAAAGCAATTGGTGATCAGACCCGCATCACCCAGCCGCGGTTATCGGCCACTTCCCCGCGTTGGATACCGACCAGCTTTTCGCGCAGTTTGGTGGTGAGTTGCCCATTGCCGCCTGCGCCTATCTGAAACTCTCCATCGGGATATGCGACCGTACCCACCGCTGTGACCACAGCGGCCGTCCCGCAAGCCATGGTTTCCAGCAATTCACCGCTTTGCGCCTCGGCGCGCCATTGACCGATCGAATAGGGTTCCTCGCGCACGTCCAGCCCTTCCTCTCGCAACAGCTCAATCAGGCTGTTTCGCGTGATGCCTGGCAGGATCGTTCCAGTCAGCGGCGGGGTGATCACGCTGCCATCGCGGCGCACGAAAAACAGGTTCATTCCGCCCAGTTCCTCGACCCACTTTTTCTCGACCGCATCAAGAAACACCACCTGGTCGCAATTATTGGCGATGGCTTCGGCCTGCGGCACCAGGCTGGCGGCGTAGTTTCCGCCCGTCTTGGCAGCACCGGTTCCCCCGGGCGCCGCGCGGACATAATCCTGGCTGACCCATATCTTCACCGGGTTCACGCCGCCCTTGAAGTAATTTCCCGAAGCGACAAGGAAGACGATGAACTTGTATTGCCGGGCGGGGCGCACGCCCAGGAACGCTTCAGATGCGAACATGAAGGGCCGGATGTAAAGCGATCCACCTTCAACGCCCGGCATCCAGGCAGCGTCCGTCTGCACAGCCAGCTTGACCGCTTCGAGAAACAGCTCCTCCGGGATTTCGGGCATCGCCATGCGCCGCGCGCTTTCATTGAAGCGGCGCGCATTGGCCTGCGGGCGAAACAGGGCAAGGCCCCCATCGGCGTGAGCGAAGGCTTTCATGCCTTCGAAGATTTCCTGCGCATAGTGCAGCACACTTGCCGCCGGATCGAGTGCGATAGGCTCGCGCGGGCCGATGCGCGCCGAATGCCAGCCGCCTTGCGCCTCGTCATAGTCGATGGTGACCATGTGATCGGTAAATGTCGTGCCGAAGCCAGGATCCTTGATCGCTTCTATCCGGTCGGCCTCAGGCGTCGGGGAGGGGTGGGGAACGCGTTCGAACTGCATGACCTTTCGCCTAATCGCGAGGGCAAAAGAGAGCAAGGTGTGTGTGGTAACGGATAGATCAGGGTGCGCCTATCGCTGTGCCAGTTTGCCCGCATCGCAGGAGAGCTGCCCCTCCATCTCTTCGAGATCAAAGGTGAGACGCGAGCAATGCGCGATCTGGCTGCGTCCCACGCGGGTCAGCAAGTCTGGTTTGCCGGTTGGCTTGCGGCGCGAGACCAGAATGCTGCCATCTTCGGTAAAACGGGGATCATCGGCATCGATTTCGCCCACCATGTCGGGGCGCCCGTGGTCAAGAACGCGCACGGCAAACCGATCAAGATCAAGCGCACCAAATTCGACTGGATAAACGAGGCGCATATCGCGCGTGGGCACCCGCACGCCAAAAACGAGGTCAACGCTGGCGTCGCTGTCGGCCACAAAACCACCTTCCAGATGCGTTGCGAGAAAATTTGCCGTACTGGCGGTAACCACATTGGGCTCAAGGTGCAGCGCAAAGATCAGAAACAGCTTTTTCCGGGCCACTTTGATTTGCGTGCCAAGACGCGTGAAATTGTTCCCCCGGCGCCGTTTGAGCTTGAAGCGCTGCAGGGTTTCAGACGCAGAGGTTTCTGCGAGCTGGAAGGTCACCAAGCGATAAGGGAGATCGTGCACTCCAATGACGCCATCGGCTTTGCTTGATGCTTCGAGTGGAGACCAGGCAACCTTGGTCTGCTCCTCGCCATAGCCAAAATCGATCACCGCCTTTGCGAGGTAGCCTGGCAAGAGGCGCGATCCAAAATCAATCGAGCGTTCCGATGGATTTGGCAGCACAAGCTGACGGATAATGGCGCGGTTGAGAATGGGCGGTCCGGCAAGACCGGGCTGCACTTCAAGGCGGGCAGGCACGCCATTGATGGTTACTTCAACGATAGCCTCTTCTTCGAAACGGATTTCTTCCGGAGGAGAGGCGGGCTGGGCCTGAACCGGCGACAAGGAACACAGTGCCAAGGCAGCGATCATGACCCGGACTATCTGGCGTGCCAATCTGCGCATACGATCCCTCTTCTTCAAACCCAAGCTGCGTTAACAAGGTTTTGCTGGAACAAGGTTCTGCTGGACCGGCGACAACATCAGCCTTGATTGCGCAAATGTAAAGGGCAGCCCCAGGCCCGTAGCTGGAACTGCCCTTTGCATGGTCAGCGGCCGGAAGCGCCGCTCACAAAGCCTTACTCGGCAAGGAGAGTTACCGAATATGCTCCGTAGGGATCTTCACCGACCTCGCTACTGAACCATGAGACATCGGATCACCTCCTTTCGCGCTTTGAAGCCAAGACCCACTTCCTATCACCGGGGGGCCGAGCCTTGCGTTCACCGCTGGCCTGATGCTGTTTTGAATCATATGATTCGCGTGCACAAGCCTTGAAAAAAACTTTTCCGACGTCATTATAGATGATCTGCAAAGTGACGATTGTGAGCCGGCGCCTGAGGGAAACCTTGGGCGTTTTTTATTGGTGGCTCGAAGGTGCGCATGCGCGGATCACCTGCCTGTGGATATTAACGAAGGAATCAGGTGGAAAACCGCGTGGAAAAGCAG
>JBCBKF010000108.1:0-8158 GCA_038522255.1 Pseudomonadota bacterium | reverse complement strand
ATGTGCAGCAGCCGCCGATCAGCGCGATTGGCTTCTCCTCCCAGGCCTTTGCCCCGCACTTCCCGCACACCGTGCGCTTGACCGAGACCAAGACCTGCTCGGATTGCCACTTGGCAGAGGCTGAGGACAACAACGCGATCATGGCGCAGCTGCTCCTGCTGGGCACGAACTACGTGAACTTTGTGGGGCTGCACGCCTTTACCGGGCTCGAAGGCGGGATCAGCGCGGTGCGCGTCACCGAGTTTGAAGAGCCGCAAGCGGTGCTGGGGTCCTATCTGCACAAATTTGCCTACCCCGATTATTATCGCCTCCACGTTGAGCGCAACGGGCGCGAGCTTAAGAAATGGGTGCGCGGCAAGAGCCTCGATTCAGGCCTCTCGGGCGAGACCAAGGCGTTTGAGGAATTTGTCAACATCCACGAAGGCACACGCGATAAGGTCGGCTGCCTGCAATTGCGCGGCGAATATCTGTTCGTGGCTGAGGGCAAAGGCGGCTTCCAAGCCTATGACGTCGCGAGCATCGGCAATAAGGGCATTTCAGAGCGGATCATCACCGCCCCGTTCTCAGCGCTTGGCCATGACACGCATGTGAAGACCACAAACGCGACCTGTATGGCGCTGGCGACCACTCAGCCGATTGCGCCGACGCGCTCGACCCCGGAACTGCGCGAGCTCAATCAGGAGCAGCCCTTCCTGCCGATCTACAGCTACGCGGCGATCACGGATGCGGTGGAGGGCCTGATCCTCGTCAACGTCAACACGCTGGCTGATGGCGAGTTTCGCAACAACCAGTTTGAGCGGTATGAATATGCCGATGGCTCGGATGCGTGGAACCCCGATGGCGTGCTGACGGGTGCGCGGCATATCCAGCTTGCCGGAGAGATCGCCTATATCACCGCCAACGCCGGGCTTGTCGTGGTTGACCTTTCGGACCCGGGCACGCCCAAGGTCACCGCCGTGCGCGAGCTCACCGACGCGCGCGCCAGTGCGATCCAGTTCCGCTATCTGTGGGTCACCGATGCAGACGGCGTGAAGCTGTTCGACGTCACCGATCTTCGAAACCCCATCGCGCGGCCCGAAGCCACCGTCCCGCTCGCCGATGCCAAGCGCCTTTATGTCGCGCGCACCTATGCCTATGTCGCAGCCAAGCAGGATGGGCTGGTAATCCTCAACGTGACCAATCCGCTCGCGCCCAAGGTGCAGGAAAAGGTGACGCTGGGCGGGCAATTGAACGATGCCGAGGATGTGATCGTCGCCTCCACCAATGCCTCGCTGTTTGCCTATGTTGCGGACGGGGTGAACGGTTTGAAAGTGCTCCAGCTGACCTCGCCAGACAGCCAGCGCAATTTCTACGGCTTCAGTCCCGCACCTGTGCCCGAGTTGATCGCCTATGCAAAGACGCCCAGCCCGGCCGTGGCGCTGTCCAAGGGGCTCGACCGGGATCGCGCAGTGGATGAGACGGGCGGTCAGATGGCGATCTTTGGCCGGCTCGGCTCGCGGCCGTTTACGCGCGGTGAGATGGAGCGGCTGTTCATGACCCGCTCGGGCGCGCCGTGGAAGGTATCGGATACGGTCAATATGGATCGCTGGGTCGGCCGCCAAACGTCCACGCTGAAAAATGTTCGCCGCCGCGAGGAGGATGTCGAGGACGGAATCAGCGCTGAATAAAGGGGAAGGGGTGAGACGCGCGGCGCATGCAGCGCTTCGCGCTCAGCTCTTTTCGGCTCTCAGCGCTTCCATCATCGGCACGAGGTGGTCTTCAAAAGTCGCCAGCCGCGTCCAATCGCCAACCGGCTGGAAATGGGTGACAAGCTTGCCCCCCTTCCAGCGGTGGAGCGCGTAGCCCGGCGGTTCGGCATCGACGATCCCGCGGCCGTCAGCTTTGCTGAAATTGACCGGGCGCAGGTCAAGCGAGACTGCCGGCGCCACCGCGGGGGTGATGCATACCGGCGTGTCTTCAAATTGCGCGGCGACGGAGCGGTGCAAATGCCCGCACGCAATCGCGACCACTTGCGCATGGCCTTCAATCGCGGCGGCAAAGCGCGCGAGCCATGCCTCGTTCGGGCGCGGGTCCATCCAATCGATCCCGCTGACCACGGGCGGATGGTGCATCACGATGAGTGTCGGTGTTTGCGGATGCGCTGCGAGCTCTTTTGCAAGCCACTCAGCGCGCGCCTCGCACAAAGCGCCGCCGTGGCGGCCATGCTTGAGCGTATCGAGGCACACGACGCGCAGGGATCCCAGATCGAGGCTGTATTGCGCATACCTCTTGCCGCGCGCGTTCTCGAACGTCGGGCAATCGGGAAAGGCTTCGAGCAGAGCGTGGCGATTGTCGTGATTGCCTGTCATCACATGCACGGGGAAAGGGCACTTGGAAATCAGCCCCCTGACCCGCTCATAGCTTTCCGCCTCGCCCTTATCAGCGATGTCGCCGCTCAGGATAAGAACATCGGGCTGGACATGCTGTTCGAGCAGATGGTCCACCGCCATACGAAAGCGCAGGAAGTTGAACTCGTTTTCCCCCGCCTCGGGTTCAAAACCGACATGCGTGTCGGTGATCTGGGCTATCAAGACGCTCGTGTCTGCATCTGCCATGCGCCTGTCCTCTCCGGCGCTAGTCTTTCAACATTGCTGAAAGCGATGCAACAGTGTCTTCGGGCGTGTCCAGAGGTTTCCCCCGAAGACCTTCGGGCGTGGATTGCAGGATCGGGTGATCACCGGGCCAGGGATTGGTGGGCGTGTGATAGCCGTGGCACATCGCGCAGGAGGAGGGAACGATGTCCTTCGTCGCCACCGCGCTCGCCCCTTCATGGCAATCCTGACAGCTGGCAAGATCGGGCAGCAGCAGGTCGGTTGCCGCTTTGGATGTGGCTGCCTCGTGGCAATCGCTGCATTCTTCGTCCTCATGCGCTGCGTGGCTGAAGAAGCCGTGCTGCATATAGCGATCGGGCAGGTTGACAGGGATCAGATCGGGGCGCCCATCTTTGCGCGTCGGGATATGGCAATCGCCACAGGTGCCGCCGGGCATCAGGGCGCGATTGATCGCGATGAGCGAGCGGGTGGGGCGGCCGAAATTGATCGCATAGGTCCCGCCGCTGGCGAACTGGCCCGGCCGGGTGCGGCCGGCAACCACTGCGCGCTTGGGCGCTTTGCCAAGCTTTGCAAGGTCCTCCATCAGATCATCGACATCGCCATGGCGCAGCGAGGTAAAGCCGCTCGCATTGCGGCCCGAGACTAGGCTGTGGCACGCTTCGCACGAAGGCTCCATCTCAACCGGCTTGTAGCCGATTTCATCCGCGGTAAGCTGGTGGCAATCGGCGCAATCAAGCGGCCCGTCATAGCCCGGCAGGCTGATTGCCATACGCGCAACGCCGCCATCATCGTCCATGTGGATGTCATGCGGGAAGACGAGGCCGCTCTTCTCCTCGATCCGCTCATCAAGGCTGACGCGCACCGGCTCTTCCTGGTTGTAAGCGGTGTAGAAAGTGGGGCGGAATTGGGGGTGCTTGTCGCCGAAATTGTTAGCATTGCCAAAGGCGACATCTGTCAGCCGCGCATCGAGCGCCTCGTGGCATTCCGCGCAAAATTCCTCCGTTGCGGCCTGCTGGCGCACATTGCCTTCGTGTTCGAGGTGGCACGACGTGCACGATCCGGGGCCTTCTTTGCCAAGGCTTTGTGCGACCGCCCATTGCCACGCCTCGCCCGCCGGGATGGGGGCCATGCCGGTGGCAAGGCGCGGGGCGGGCGCGTGATCGCCCAGCTCCTCGTGGCAGGTGAGGCAGGTTGCATCCTGCACGCTGACAAAGGGCGTGGCGTGGCACGCTTCGCAATTGTCTTTAAGATCGTGGTGGGCAAGGCTCAGCTCGCCCGAACTCCAGGTGCTGTCAAAGCTGACCTGATTGAGGCGCGGGGCGTCTGGTCCTTGACCTTCGACCGAAGTATCGCGGGTAAGGTGGGTGACGATCGGCACCGTCAAAAGCAGCACCACGATCGCGAGTGACATCACCCAGGCCATGGCGCGTTTGGAGGGCAGCGCAGTCCCCAGCGCGAAGCCTGCCACGGTGTCGACCTTGGAAGCGTCTTTTTCGACCGCCTGTTTGATCGTAATGCTGACCGCGCCATCCGCCTCTCGCGCGAGCGTCAGGCGCGAGGAGCCCAGCTCAATCTCGCCGCCGGTTTGCGGATCAATCGCTGCGCTTGTGACGCTGCGCCCCTCAACGCCAAAGCCCAAGGTCCCCAAGGCTTCGACATCGACCCGGCCATCACTGCCAAGGGTCAAACTGATATGGCTTTGCTCAACCGCCAGATCAGGCAGGTGGATATCGTTCTCCGCCGCGCGCCCGACAGTCAGACGCTGCTGCGTCATCGTGCGATCGCGAACGATCTCCCGCCCTGCGGCGGTGGTGTCGATGGTGCGGATCAGGAACGCCATGTTTGTCTCCCCCTCACCAATAATAAAATACGCTCACGACATGCGCGAGCAGAGCAGCCAGCAGCGCGATGGTCGCTGGAATGTGGATGAAGAGCCAGATCTCAATCAGCGCCTTGATGCGCAGATAGCGGCGGATCTGGGCGAGCTGATCGGTGCGCCGTTTGAGCAGGGCAAAGACCTTGTCTGCCGCCTCCCCCGCAGGTGCGCGGTCGATCGCATGCAGCGCGGCGGTGGTGGCGCATCCGGGATAGGTGCCGGTAAGCCGCCCCCAGGCCCCGCCAAAGAAGATGTCCTGCGACAAAGCGGCGATCACCGCGTCGCTTTCTGCGCGCTCCAGCGGCTGCGCTGCGGCCTCCAACTGGCGGTCAATCGCCTCGAGCGCTTCGACCATTTGCACCCGCGTCATCTCGCCGCGATTGTTGGAGAGCCTGCTGGGGAAGGTCGCATAGGCCCAAATGCCGTACATTCCTGAAAGGATCACCACCATCATCAGCGCATAAGCGAGTGTGTGGACGTTCCAGCCGAACTGAAAGCCGGTGTGCAGCGTCCCGATCACGATCAGCGAGAGGCCGAGATAGACATGCGCGCTGGTCCAGCCCTTAAGGTTCCAGAAGCCGGGCGTCGGGCGGCGCTTGCGAATGCCGAGGAGCGAGAGCCACACGATCAGCACCAGCCCGATCGTGCCCAGAGTGTAGCCATACCAGCTTCCGCCATTGGGGCGCGGATCCTGCTCGATGGTGAGATAGCCCACCGTGCACAGGCCCGACAGGACCAAGGCGACCCACAGATAGCGGTAAAACCTGTGCTTCAGAAAGCCGACGTGATCGGCATCGCGCGCTGCCTCGCGCCGCTGGAAGGTCGCCTCCGATCCCGCTCCCGATTTTGACGCGCGGCTGGCCATTACTGCACATCCTCGGTGATCTTGGTGAAGGTCAGGAATTTATCAGGCGACACGCGGATCGCAGCGCCCGTGGGGCACGCGCGCACGCAGGCCGGGCCGCCTTTGACCCCTGCGCACATATCGCATTTGATCGCCTGTTTGGGCTGTTCGGGATCTCCGTTTTCCTTGCGCCACTTATACGAAGCTTCACCCGGTCCCGGCCCGCTGCCGAATAGCAGCCATTGGAGGAGCGAGGGCTTCTTGGGCGGCTTGGGGTCCATCCGGATCACGCCATAGGGGCAGTTCCTCTGGCAATTGCCGCAGCCAATGCAGGTCTCATCGATGAACACCTCGCCATCGGGGCCGCGCTGGATCGCATTGGGCGGGCAATCGGCCATGCAATGCGGATGCTCGCAATGGCGGCAGGATGTGGGCACGTGGAGGTGGGCATAGGTGCGCCCCGCCTCGCGGTCGAGGCGGCTGAGGCCCTCATGGCTGTCCGCGCACGCCTTTTCGCAATTGTCGCAGCCAATGCAGAGCGTTTCGTCGATCAGCAGGACATCGGTCGCTTCGCCCAGACCCTCATCGACCAGGAATTGCGCGGTTTCGGAATAGAGATCGACCGCGCCGTCAAACTCCCCTTTCCGGCTTTCGATGAAGGCGTTGGTCTTGCGCCGCCCGTCCATTTCCTCGAGCGCCTTGGAGCGCAGCTGCGGATTGCGATCGAGCAGCGCCACGAACTCATCGCCCGGCAGCTTGATCACTTCGGACTTGATCGCGGCTTTCACCGTCGCGGTGCGCAAGGACCCGTCAATCGCCGCCATCTCTCCGACATAAGCGCCCGAGGGCAGGTAAGAGAGGAAGACGGGCTTATCGCCCAGCGTCTTTTCAACGATCATCGATCCGCGCCGGATGATGAAGACGTCCTTGTCGTCTGCGCCCTCTTCGATCAGCACTTTGCCCGCGCGCACTTCCATCACTTCAGCCGCCGCCACCAGCGGGGCGATATCTTGCGGGGTGAGGCCGGAGCCGAACATTTGCAGCATCTGGCGCTCAACCGCGATTTGGTTGACCACGCGGCTGGCTTCGGGCGAGCTGGCGATGAGTTTGAGCGCGGCGTTGCGCGACAGCTCGATCGTCACCAGCGGTTCGGCCGCGCGAATGGTCGAGCCGCGCCGCCGCCCCGAAATCAGACCGACCTCGCCAAAGATCGAGCCTTCTTCGATTGGCACTGTGATCGAGGGATCGTTGGGATTGATCTCGACCGCGACCGAGCCTTGCGCGATCGCGAACATGGAGGAGCCCGGCTCATTGCGGCGGAAGACGACATCGCCCGGCTGGTAGAAATGGCAATCGCTCTCCAGTAGCAGCTCGCGCAATTGGAGCGATGAAAGGTCGCCAAAGATGCGAACCTGCGCCCCGAACACTTCCAGCCAGTGATCGACCGAGTGATTGCCGGGGAGCGCTGCGAATTTCTCCTGCAGGATCGGCTCATCAGCGGGCTTGAGATCGAGATTGCCATTCAGGAACTCGATCACGTCGTGGCCCTGGTTCATGCAATGCTTGATCAGCGGATAGCCCGCCAGCGCGCCGATCACATGGATGCCGGGCTTGGTCGTTTCAAAGGCGGGGGTGAGCTTGGGGAAGGCGCTGCGCTCCTCAGAGGTGAATTCAATCCCCATCGCCTCGACAAAGCCGCGCGGGGGCTGCGAACCGGTGCGCGCGATGATGCGATTGCAGGGAATGGTCTCAGTCCCGTCGCGCGTCTCCAGCACCAGTTCGCCATCTTTGACTTCCGCCGGAGAGGTTTCGCGCCGCACGGATATGCGCCCGTCCTGCTCGGCCTCTTCCAAAAGTGTGACATTGGCCGCCTTGGCCCGTGCAAAGCTGTCGCGGCGATTGAGGATAGTGACGACATTGCGCTGCGCATCATCAGCGGCGAGGCCCAGCGCGTTCTCAATCCCCGCATCGCCCGAGCCGACGACGGTGATGTGCTCGTCATAATATTCGCCCGGATCGTCCAATTGGTACTGGATCATCGGGTGATCAGACCCCGGACAGCGCAGCACATTGGGATTGCCCTGCGTGCCGATGCCTAGCACGATCGTCTCGGCCTGGATCACGTCGCCGGCTTTGGTGTGGATCGCGAAATTGCCCTTTTCGCCCTCTACCTTGGTGACCTCGGCATTCAGTTTGACATTGACGGGGTAGGCCTCGACTTCGCCTTCATGCGTGGGGATGCGCGCATCCTCGATCCCGCATTGCTTATTCCAAATACCAAGGATGTGCTCGCGCTTGCCCGCGTCAAACTCCACCCCGCCGACCGCATCCTTGCTCCCGCCTGAGCGCAGCACCAGGTTGGAGGGTGTCGCCATGACGTGCTTGCCCTTCTGGTATTTGAAGATCGTGTCCGAAAGGTGATCGGTCTTTTCGATCAGGACATGGCTCATGCCCAGCGCCGCCGCGTGCGCCGCCGCGCTTAATCCCGCCGGTCCTGAGCCAATAATGGCGACTTTATAAAGGCCCGACAATCTACCCCCCTTTGCCGGATTTATGCACCGAAACGAAGCATAGAGAAAAGGGGCGGGTTTACCAGAGAGAATTGCCCGGTTTTGCCCGCGCTGCTAGGGCTGGGGCATGAATTCTGAAAGCAAAGACGCGGGCGCGCAGGGCATGGGTGCAAAAGCTGCATGGGGGCTGCTGGGTGCAGCCGTCATACTTGCAGGCGCCTCAATCGGCTGGAACATTCTGTCTTCGGCTGAGGCCGAGCAGCCGGTCATCGCCGCGCCCGGCGCGCCGCCTTCGATCGGTGAACTGCGCGAGGCAGCAGAGGCTGCGCCCGGCGAT
>JBCBKF010000107.1:0-8162 GCA_038522255.1 Pseudomonadota bacterium | reverse complement strand
GCGCGCGACCGCATCCCTGCGCAAGTCCGGCTGGAGACCCGCGCACGCGAAGGCGGCTGGACCCAGGCGCTTCCCGAAGACACGCGGCGCGAAGGCGATTTTTTCTACTTCTCGCTGCCCGAAACGGGCGTTGAGCCCCTGCTCAAAAGCCTGATCGAAGGCGATGCAGGCATTCTTTCGCTTTCGATAGAGCGTGCCGGCCTGCACGACGCCTTTGTCGCGATTGCCGGTGAGGCAGCCGCACGCCAGCTCGAAGCCGACGCTCAAGGCTCCTGACCAGAAGAGACCCTTTGATGACCCATCAAGCCCCCGTGGACGCAAAATCGCGTCTTTCCTTTTTCGAAGCCGCATGGGTTATCGCCCGGCGCGATTTCGTGGCAGTGCTGTTCAGCCGCGCCTTTGTGTTCTTTCTCGTCGGGCCGCTCTTCCCGGTGCTCATCGGCGGGCTGGCAGGCGCAATTGGCAAGAGCAACACGCAGCAAGCGGTCAGCGTCGAGATCGGTATGGCGATGAGCGCCCAGGACAGCGCCGCGATGATCGAAGCGGCGACCACACTAAGCCCGCAATTGCGCGGCGCGACGCCAAGATTGACCAAGATCGAAGAAGCGCGCGACAATCCCGATTTTGACGCACGCGCTTTCGTCGAAGCACGCCGAGGCAATTACGCAGCGGTCCTGACGGGCACCCTGAGCGAGCCGGTATTGGTCGGCACACAGCGCCAGGTCGATCGCTGGCGCGGCCCGGTTGAGCTGGTTGCTGCTACCGCCGCCGCCGCCTTGCCCTCGCAATTCCCTGAAGCAAAGAGCGAAATCGTGACGGCCAGTGCGGCTTCGGAACGGTTCAGCAGGGTACGCACCGCGCAAGCCGCGCAAATGGTGCTGTTCCTGCTTACAATCCTGCTGGGCGGCATGGTGCTGTCCAACCTCGCTGAGGAAAAGGGCAACAAGATCATTGAGATCCTCGCCGCCGCGCTCCCGATGGATGCGGTGTTTATGGGCAAGCTGTTTGCCATGCTCGGAGTCAGTTTTGTCGGCATTGCGGTGTGGGGGTCGCTGGGCTGGGGGTTCTGGGCAATTGCCGAGGACGCGATCGTCACCGTTACGCAGACCAATTACCGCGACCTCCCCGGACCGGCCGTGGGCTGGCCGCTGTTTGTCGTTCTTGGCATCACCTATTTCTCAATGGCATACTTGCTGCTTGGATCGCTGTTTCTGACAATTGGCGCGATGGCGTCGAGCGTGCGCGAAGTGCAGACGATGTCGATGCCGGTGACTATGCTTCAAATCATGGTGTTCTTCCTCTCAGCCGCCAATATCGGAGCGACCGGCACCCCGCTTGAGCTGACCTCGGTGGTGTTTCCGCTGTCTTCGCCCTTTGCGATGATGGCGCGCGCGGCGCTCGAGGAGACTTTGTGGACGCACGCAGTTGCGCTCGCGTGGCAGGGATTTGCGGTGATCGTGCTGGTAAAGGGCGGCTCAATGCTGTTTCGCAAGCGGGTGATGAAGTCAGGCGGCGCGGGGCGCGAGAAGACGGGGCGCTTGGGAGGACTGTTTTCGAAACAGGTCCGCAAAAGCGAACCTTCAGGGCCATCGACGGCTGCGCAACCAGCGGAGTAAGTGGCCGAACGCAACTTACTATTGACACAGGTGTCAGTTAAGGCAGGGTGTCCTTACGGAGTGGCGAGGACTGACCGCCTGAGACGAAAAGACAGGCGGCACGCACGCTCCTATTCTAGGAGAGAGAGCAGCCATGGCCACCACCCCTGACATTGACAGCACACCTGCGAGCGACGCCGCCGACGCTGCGCAAAAGCGTATCTGGCGCACCGAGCCCAAAGCCCACGAAGCGCTCAAGGCGCATTATGAAGCCCACCCGGAAGCCAAGCTGCACTTCCCGCACAAATGGGATGTGAGCCGCGCCGACATTTATGCCGAAAATCGCTGGCAGCCGATCTTTGCCGAAATGCAGGCCGCTGGCCCGCTACATTACATCGATGAAAGCCCGTTCGGCGCCTATTGGGCCGTTGTCGGCCACAAGGCCATCCAGCACATCGAGGCTTTGCCCGAAACCTTCTCGTCGAGTTGGGAATATGGCGGCATCACCATCCTCGACCGCCCCGAGGAAGAGGACGAGAAGCCGCCCGAAGAGCGGTTCGAACTGCCCATGTTCATCGCCATGGACCGCCCCAAGCACACCGGCCAACGGCGCACGGTGGCCCCCAAGTTCACGCCTTCGGGCATGAAAGAGATGGAGCCGGAGATCCGCCAGCGCACCGGCGAATTGCTCGATACACTGCCGCGCGGCGAAGTGTTTGACTGGGTCGACACGGTTTCAATCGAGCTCACCACCGGTATGCTGGCGCTGCTGTTCGATTTCCCGTGGGAAGATCGCCGCCTGCTCACCTTCTGGTCCGACTGGGCGGGCGATACCGAACTTGCCACCGTGCGCGAACTGGACGAAATGCGCCGCGGCATGCTGTTCGAAATGGCAGAATACTTCCAGCAATTGTGGATCAAGAAGACGCAGGAAGAGCCGGGCAATGACCTCATCAGCATGATGATCCATTCCGAAGCCATGAACCAGATGAGCCCGCAGGAATTCATGGGCAATCTCGTCCTGCTGATCGTCGGCGGGAATGACACGACGCGCAACACGATGAGCGGGATCATCCACTCGCTCGACCTGTTCCCCGATCAGCGCAAATTGTTCGAAGAGAACCCCGATCTCATCCCCAATGCGGTCCAAGAGATGCTGCGCTATCAAACGCCGCTCGCTCACATGCGCCGCACCGCGCTTCAGGAATGGGAGATCGGCGGCAAACAGATCAAGAAGGGCGACAAGGTCGTCCTGTGGTATCTGGGCGCCAACCGCGAAGAGAGCGTGTTCGAAGATCCGCACAAGCTCGACATCACGCGCGACAACGCCAAGCGACACATCGCGTTTGGTTATGGCATCCACCGCTGTGTGGGTGCGCGTCTGGCAGAGCTGCAGCTACGCGTCCTGCTCGAAGAGATGCACAAGCGCCGGATGCGGGTCCACGTCGCGGGCGATGTGGAACGGGTGCGGGCGAATTTCGTCCACGGCTTCCGCAAGCTTGAGGTCGAGATCACTGAGTTCTGAGGGGGGCTTCGCCTCTCTCACGACAATTCTCTGCGCGAATGTCTCCGAGGGGCGGCCTGACCGGCCGACCCGCAGTCGCGCTTGTGAACTCTGCGAGTTCGAAGGCTGTCGTCAGCGCGGGCCCCTAGGTGAAACTTTTTGGCCATTTGCGTCGTACTAGAGGATGAAGACTCGAAAAATACGGGACGTTTGGACATGAGTGACATCTCCGGCTCGCGCCGCCTTTTCCTTGGTTCAGCCATTGCTGGCCTCGCTCTCCCGCTGCTGGGCGGCTGCGGAGCCACGCCGGCGCAGGCCAAGTCCTATCGCATCAGCAAAACCGAGGCGGAATGGCGCACCAAGCTGACCAAGGGCGAATTTTACATCCTGCGCCAGGCGGGTACAGAGCGCGCCTACACCTCGCCGCTCAACGAGGAAAAACGCAAGGGTACCTTCGTGTGCGCTGGCTGCGGCAACAAGCTGTATTCCTCGGCGCATAAATATGACAGCGGCACCGGTTGGCCCAGCTTCTACAAGGCGATCGACACAGGCGCAGTGGGCACCAGCACAGACTACAAGATCGGCTATCCGCGCACCGAAGTGCATTGCGCCGATTGTGGCGGGCATTTGGGCCATATTTTCGGAGACGGTCCCGCCCCGACCGGCAAGCGTCACTGCATCAATGGCCTCGCGATGGATTTTATCGCAGCCTGACGCCGCTGTGGGACCTCATCGCAGTCTGACGCTGCTGCAAATTGCTATTCCGCCACAACCCGCCACAGTTTGAACGAAGTGCCCGGGGCAGTTTCAATCGGCTCCAGCCAATCGGGCGCGCGCCCTCTTGCAAGGTCGGCGGCAAAACCATCGGGCGCGGCCCCGGCGTAATAGAGCAATTCGTAAAGGCCCGGACACAGCGCGACAAAGCTGCTGCCCCGACGGCGCAGCGTCTCTCCTGCCGCCTTGCTTGATCCGAGCGCGGTCGCGATCACCACGCGCAGCCCTTCCTCGCCGCGATGGTGGGCGGTGGCGACCACCGAATGGTGGCTGACAACCAACAGCTTGGGCGCGATGTCGAGCGGCGCGTAAATCTCTCCGGCGGGAAGCGCATTCAGGATAGGAGCGGAATCCTCGATCCGGCATTCGGACGCATTGAGCAGCCCCGTTGGCGATTTGGCGACTTGTGCCTTGGCCGGCAAAACCAGGGCGGAAAGCGACACCGGGAAGGTCGGGAGCAGCGCGCAGGCAACCAGCAGCAAGACACCAAAACGCGGCAGTGGCCGGTCGATTGTGCGAATCGCCCGCAACCAGCGTCTCACCTGCCAGGCGAGAGGCGGCATAGCGATCAGGCAAGCGACCGCGCCGGCGCGTGTCACAAGCAATGCGATCACGAAACTCGCGCCCAAGATGATCGCGTAATCGCTCCAGAACCCGCGGAGCCAGTCGTGCGAGCGATGCGCCAGATGCATCGCCGCGAACAGACCAAGCAGCGGGGTCACAGCGTATTGCAAAACCCTCGTCAAGGATTGCTGCCAGATCGGCATGCCTTCCTTGATGTTGATATACCAGTGATCGTAAACTAGCGGATCAAGCTGAGCAAAGCCGCCGCCGCCCGCGCATTGGGGTGCCGTCATCAGCAATATGGCCAGCGCACCGCCTGCCGCCACGCCAAAGCCGCTGATCAGGACCGCAAAGGGGACCGGCTCCACTCGGGCTAGCACGGACAGAACAATCGCTCCCCACAGGAACATCGTAAGGTGGACCGGGCTGATCGCGTCACAATAAGCGGCAAAGTCACTGATCCCGCGGGTTACCAGGAATAAACCCGTGCAGGTCAGCGCCAGGGTCTGCATTGCGCCAACCAGCGCCCACCGCTGCGATCTATCGCGCAGCCAGCGCAGTGCCAGCAAAGCGCAGAACACCGCTGCCAGCGGCAATCCTTCGATTGAAATCATCATCCAGACGGCAAGGCTCGCCCCGATGATCCGCCCGCTCAGCATTGAGGAGCGCACCATCAGCCCGTTCATCGCCGCCATCGCGCAGACCAGTTGCCAGCCGTGGTGATCGATCCGCATCGGGCCCAGCTGGAAGATCACCGGCACACACACCGCCATGAGAAGCGCAGTCAGCGTGGTCTCCTCGTCTCCGAGCAAGTGCCAGGCGATCCGCCCGGCGAGCGCCATGGCTGCGCCCAGCGCAAGCAACGGCGTGATGACCAAAGCGGCGATCTCGGCATTGGCGCTGCCCAGAAACGGCGTGAGGATCACGATGATGAAAGCCAGCGGCAGATCCACGATGCGCGACCAATGCATCGGCACCCCGCCACCGGGCGCGTCCACCCGGTGCTGTGTCACGTCAAACCAGCTTTGCCCGCCCAGCCAGTCGCGTACCTGGATAAGGCGCATCGTATCGTCGGGATCGGGGAAGCGCATGGCGGAAATCGCGCTCCAGTTCACCAGCAACAACAGGCCGCTGATCACGCACCACGCAGCGCCGATGCGGAGAACGAACTGCGCCGGGAATGCGTTTTGTCGCCGCTCAACCAGCATGGTTCACCCATCCCGCGCCAGGTCGGCGCGAAAGATCACCTTGCTGCGCAAGAGCCAGGTGGCGGTGAAGGAGACCAGGATCGCAGCGCCCTTGCCGATTAGCGGGGGCAACCCCGCCCAATCGCCAAGCGCAACGATCACTGTGGTAAGGCCAAGGCCAATGAGCGCAGAGACGACAAACAACGCCTTTTGCCGGGTGCGCGCTGCGCCGTCTTGCGCCACGGTGTCCTGAAACACCGCTCGGCTCGACATCAGCCAATGCGCCGCAATGCCCAGTGAGTAGCCCACCGCTGATGCGGGCGTCGGGTGCAGCCCTGCCTCCATGAACGCAAGGAAGCTGCCAACATCAACCGCCAACGCGCCAATGCTGGCGAGGATGTAGCGCGCGAGCCGCGCATCGTGCAGACGGCCAAGGATCGAGAGCAGCGCCTGCGCCATATCTCACGGCCCATCCGGGGCGAAAACAAATAGCAAGCGGACCAGCCACACGCTGGTGAAGGATGCGCACATGGCGGCAAATTTTGCATGAGCGGGATCAAGGCCCTGGAGGACGCCGATCTTGACGACGCAGATAGTCAGAGCGAGGCCCAGCGCGCCAGAGGCGAAAAACAACACCTGCTGGCGCCGGCGCGCATCCCCCTGCGCCGCCAGACGATCGGGAAAAACCCTGCGGCTCGTTATCAGCCAATGCCACACAGTGCCCAGCGCGTATCCGCTCGCCGCTGCAAGGCCGGTGCCGGTCCCGACCCACAAAAGCGCGCCGAACACGATGAGATCAATCACGCTCCCGCTGGCGCTCGCAAATGCGTAACGCACAAAGCGGCCCGCCATCTGTGTTGGCGCGAAAATGCCAGTCGCCACAGAAGCGTTTCTGGAAGACCTGGCCCTGAGATAGCCGACCTTGAATGGCAGCCGCGCCTCAAGCATTACGCCCGCTTTCTGGCGTCCGCGGTGGACGTCGGCGCACTGATCCGCTCCGGCACGCCGCGCATCGACGTGAGCGCAGCAACCTGATCTTCGCTCAGAGGTTTGGAACCTTCCTCAGCCGATTCGCGCGTGGCGATCTTGCTCGTTTCCCCTTCATCGCCCGCTTCGTGATATTCAGCATCCTCGTTGACGCACCACGTGTCGTAAACGCGCTTGCCCGCCAAGATGTTCTCAACCGTGAGCATCGCGGTCATCATCGCGTGGTCCTGGTTGTTGTAGCGGTGCATGCCGTTGCGTCCGACAAGGTGCAGCGTCGGGTGCTTCTCTTCAAGCTCGACCCGCATCGCCTGGACGTTGGCTTCGTAATCGTCATCATAGACCGGATAGGCCTTTTCCTGGCGCACAACCGCGCCCTTGACGACCTGTTTGGGGTCACAAAGGCCGAGGATTTCCATCTCGCGCGTGGCTTGCGCGACCAGTTCTTCGTCGGATGAAGACCACAGGCCGTCCCCTTCGAAGCAGAAATATTCAAGGCCGACGCAGGCCATGTCCTCATCAGGCACCATTTCGGGCGACCAGCTGCGAAAGTTCTGGACGCGTCCGACCTGGACCCGGTCATCATGGATATAGATCCAGTTATCGGGAAACAGGTCGCTGGACTTCACCATCAGCGCCACGGTCAGGAAGTCGCGATAACGCAGCTTGCTCGCTTCCAGCGCGCTTTGCGGAAGCGGGTAGATCCGGCGCGAAAGCTCGCGCATCGGCGCGGAACTGATCGTGTCGCGCGCGCGGATCTGGATCTTGCCGCCCGGGCCTTGCGCGGTCATCGACCAGGCGAAGCCTTCATCGTTCGGGCCAATCGCAGCCAGTTGATCCAGCGCATGGGCCATCAGCACAGTGCCCTTGCCACTGGCGATGATCTTGTCGCGCGCCGCATCCCACATCATGCCCGGCCCCAGACGGGGATAGCGGAACGTCTCCAGCAGTGTCTTGACCGCCTGGCCGTCATTGGGCTTTTTGTTGAGACCAAGCGAGCGTTTGAGCCCGTCAGTCACCGCGCCCCAGAGCGAAAGACCCTTGATACGCTGAGCGGCCCAGTCGGCGCTCATCTCATCGCACGCCATGCCCCACACTTTCTCGGTGTAGGTCTTGAAGAAGATCGAATAGAGCTTCTTGCCAAACTGGTTGGTGGTCCAGTCCTCAAAGCTTTTCACATCCTTGATCGGAAACAGCCTGTAGCGCAGATAGCTCGCCATGCAGATGGTGGAGCGCACGATGCCCAGGTTCCAAAGCGCTTCAAACGCGCGCAGCGGATAGCTGTAGAACTTGCCCTCGTAATAGATGCGGCTCATGCGCGGGCGCTGGATGAAATCGTCCGGCAGAATTTCATTCCAAAGGTCAACGACTTGCTGCGACTTTGAAAAAAACCGGTGCCCGCCAATATCGAAGCGATAGCCCTCATGCTCGACCGTGCGACTGATGCCGCCCACATAGGTCTCATCCTTTTCGATAATCGCGACCCGCTTGCCTCGCTTGGTCAGGAGGTAACCTGCGGTCAGTCCGGCTGGACCTGCGCCAATGATAGCAACG
>JBCBKF010000106.1:0-8176 GCA_038522255.1 Pseudomonadota bacterium | reverse complement strand
GCGGCGATGGCGGAGCTGGCGGTGGCTCCGCAGCGCTAGCGCTCGGCGTTTCCACCACTGTGCCCTGACGCGCCGCCTCGCGCCGCTTTTCCGCCGCGAAGAACAGCGCCTTCTCCCGCGCCTCAGTGAGCTCGGCGAACGCCGAGATGCGCATATTGGCGCTGTCGAGTTCCGCCCTGCGGGCAGCGTAGGCGGCATGGATCGCCTCGCGATCAACCGTCTCGCTGAGGCCCAGAGCAGACCAGGGCCACGAGGGGGCGGACGGCCCTTCTGAGAGCCGAGGGTTAGTGCCCAACGCTTTCGCCACGCTCAAGACCAGAGAGTTTTAGCTGCTCATCGATCTGCGCGATGAGGCGCTCAAGGCCCTCCTCGCTGTCGCTTTCGGCGCGCGCTACCAGGACGTCTTGCGTGTTCGATGCGCGCAGCAGCCACCATCCATCTGCGGTGTTCACCCGGACGCCGTCGGTCGCGTTGACCTCTTGGACGTCGGGGCCCGGACTGGTGGTAAGGCGCTCGGTCACTTCAGCGATGGCGGGAAACTTGCGTGCCTCATCCACTTGGAAGCGCATTTCAGGCGTGTTGAGCGTGGGCGGGATCGCCGATTTGAGCTCGGTCACCGATTTACCGAGTCGCGCTGAGGCCGCGAGCAGCCGCACGCCGGCGTAAAGCGCGTCGTCAAACCCGTAATATGTGTCAGCAAAAAAGACATGCCCGCTCATTTCTCCGGCTAAGGGCGAGCCCGTTTCCTTCATTTTGGACTTAATCAGCGAGTGGCCCGTCTTCCACATCAATGGCTGCCCGCCATGGGCCGCGACATGGTCAAACAGAGCGCGGCTGGCCTTAACATCGGCGATAATCGTGGCATTGGGGAACGATTTCAGAACGTCCTCGGCATAGATCATCAACAACTGATCGCCCCATATCACGCGGCCCTCGCCATCGATTGCGCCGATCCGGTCGCCATCCCCGTCAAAAGCCACTCCAAAATCGAGCTTCTTTTCCGCGACGAGCGCGCGAAGATCGGCAAGATTGGCTTCAACAGTCGGATCAGGATGGTGGTTTGGAAAATGCCCATCGACATCGGTAAACAGCAAGTGATGCTCTCCGGGGAGCCTGGCAGCGAGAGCTTCGAGAGCGGGCCCGGCAGCGCCGTTCCCCGCATCCCAGCCCACTTTGAGCGTGGAGAGCGCACCCGGTTCAATTCCGGCGATCCCTTCGAGAACGCGCTCGACATACTCGCTGAGGATGTCGCGCTGCGTGACCTTTCCGACCCCCTCGGTCCAGTTGCCGATCGCCGCCACCTGCCCCAGCTTCTGAATGTCGCTCCCGAAGAACGGTCTTCCTTCAAACACCATTTTGAAGCCGTTGTAATTGGGGGGATTGTGGCTGCCAGTTATCTGAATGCCGCCATCTACCTCTTCACTTGAAGCCTCGGCGTAATACAGCATCGGTGTCGCCCCAAGACCGATCCGCACCACGTTGCAACCCGCCGCGCTAAGGCCGTCAACCAACGCCTCTTCAAGCATGGGTGAACTCACGCGCCCGTCATAGCCGACCGCAACGGTCTTGGCTCCCGCCTCCGCCTCTTCGTCGCCAGCAGGGCCGCTGCCAGAGCGCCGCAGAAGGCTGCCAAAGCTGCGCCCGATCGCGCGCGCATCCTCTACGCTCAGCGTTTCATCAATGACACCACGGATATCGTATTCGCGCAGGATCGTCTGATCGAAGATATGGGGCATGAGCAAAAGGGTCCCGTCTGGTGCGTTCTCAAGAGATTGCGGCCCTGTCACCGGGCGCGCGAGCGCGGTTAAACCATGCGATGAAAGTGGACGCGTTTTGTGTCAATTGCGCGATGGAGCGGCAGGATCACGCATCATCGTTATCGCGTGTCTGGCCCAAAGCGGCTCCCTTATCGGGAAGCTCGTTCAGGAGCAGATCGCGCGCATCATTGGCTTCGTGGACGCTCGCATTGGTGCCCCCGCGATCAGGGTGAACCATGGCAACCAGCCGGCGGTGCGCGGCGACTATCTCCGCGCGGGTCGCACGTTCCTCCACGCCCAAGAGCTTGCGCGCCTTGAAGAGGGCCTGCGAGCGTGTCGGCGCGGGGTTGAGCATTTGCCAGGGCCACTTGCCGATCGCCATGCGAAACAAAATGCTGATGGCACCCAGGATAAGCGCGATCTTCAACATATCAGGCGATCTCCAAAGTGCGCGGGGTTGTGGTAAAATCGGGGAGCTTCAACGCCTGGATCAGAGTGCGCAGTTCCTGCCGGGCAACAAGGTGACTGGTGCCCAATTCCCCCAGATGGGCTTTATCCAACAGGGTCAGGCCCGAAGGGAAGAGTTCGCGATATATGACACGTTCGGACAGGCCCTTTACCGCGCGAAAGCCGACACGCTGCGCCATGTCGCGCAGTGCCTTTTCCAGACGCGCCTGGTTGCGCGCTTCGACAAAGCCGGTGCGATTGCGCACGACGACCCATGCCATTTCCGGGCGGCGATCTTCCAGCGTCTGGCGGCTGCGTTTCAGTCTGGCTTCCCACACCAGTTCCGCGAAAAAGGACAGCTTCTTTACCTCAAACGTGTCGCCATCGACCTGGCCGATCAGGTCAAAGTCGACGAAACTGTCGTTCAGCGGTGTCACCAGCGTGTCCGCGTTTTCCACGGCAGTGCGCGCAAAGGGATCATCGCGGCCCGGATTATCGATGATGAGAATATCGCTGTCGCGTTCCAGCCGTTTCATGACCTTGAGGAGTTTTTCCGGCGTGCTCCCCTTGAACACTTCGGCCGCTGGCGTGGGCAGATCGAGCTTGCGCCTGGTCATCGTGCCGACGCGGTTTTCCAGGTAGCGAAAGGTGGTGCGCTGGCGCGGATCAAGGTCGAGCATCGTCACCCGCGCGCCCAGATAAGCGAGTGCCACGCCCACATGCACCGCCGTTGTCGATTTGCCCGTGCCGCCCTTTTCGTTGGCGAACACGATCCGATGCGCCGTACTCCCTTTGGCTTTTGTGGGCGCTGTGTCGGATGCCCTGTCGGGCGCCTCTTTGTTCATGGCGGTGCTGTCCTTTCCGGCGGTGCATGAGCGCGGCGATCACGCCGCTGCTTGTGAGAGGCGGTCTGCTGTGTCTACAGACCCTGCTGGTTGATCGTAAAGAGGTGAGGTTCATGCAAACCACAAGCTCGCTGGCCACTCTGCGCCAGAGCCTGGCGGAACCGCGTGATGAGGGCGCGGCGATTGGCTTGGTTCCCACGATGGGCGCGCTGCACGAAGGCCATCTGACGCTCATCCGGCGCGCGCGCGAGGCGTGCGATTACGTCGTAGCTTCGATCTTTGTGAACCCGACGCAATTTGGCCCCGGCGAGGATCTCGACGCCTATCCGCGCCAGCTTGAAGCTGACGCCGCGATGCTGGAGGTGGAGGGATGCGCGCTTTTGTGGGCACCCGATGTCGCGACCATGTACCCGGAAGGCTTTGCCACCACCATCCGCGTAAGCGGGGTGAGCGAGGGCTTTTGCGGCGCGGATCGCCCGGGCCATTTTGACGGCGTTGCGAGTGTGGTGTGCAAGCTCTTCAACCAGGTTCAGCCCGATATGGCGTTCTTTGGCGAGAAGGATTTCCAGCAGCTTGCCGTTATTCGAACGATGGCGCGCGATCTTGATCTCACCCAACCGCATGTCCGCCAGATTATCGGCGTGCCCACGGTGCGCGAAGCGGACGGCCTGGCGATGTCGAGCCGCAATCGCTACCTCTCGCCCGCTGATCGTGCAGCGGCGGCGACATTGCCGCGCGCGATGAAGGAAGCGATCGCTGCAATCGAGGGTGGGGCCGAGCCGGCGGGGACGCTGGCTACGCTTAGCGATGCGCTTCTATCGGCAGGCTTTGCAAGCACTGACTACGCCGCGCTTGCCGATGCGACCTCGCTTGCCCCGTTAGAGGCGCTTGGGAACGGGCCAGCGCGGCTTCTGGTTGCGGCTCGGATCGGTGGGACGCGTTTAATTGATAATATGGCGGTCGGTTAGGGCCGATTTCCGATTGACGCCCCGCCACACCCGGTGGCATTAGCGCCGCCTGCCTATGACTGACCCAGTGAGCGGGTATAGCATAGTGGTAATGCACCAGCCTTCCAAGCTGTGTAGAGGGGTTCGATTCCCCTTACCCGCTCCACGCTCTTCTTGAGCTCGATTGATCGCTATCATTGGCGCATTCCTGCGGTTTTTGCGTTGCCAATGGCCAAGCAAAACTACAGTTGCATTGTGCGCTGCAACCTCTAGCTGAAGCGCCATGCGAAGTTTGACCCATCTCGAGCGGCTCGAAGCCGAGAGCATTCACATATTCAGAGAGGTCGTGGCCGAGGCAGAAAATCCGGTCATGCTGTATTCGGTCGGCAAGGATTCGTCCGTCATGCTGCACCTTGCGCGCAAGGCGTTCTACCCCGCGCCGCCGCCCTTCCCCATGCTCCACGTGGCGAGCGGGTGGGACTTTCAGGCGCTGCTCGACCACCGCGACAAGACGGTGAAGGAATACGGGCTGGAGCTGATCGTGGCGCAGAATGAGGACGCCGATGAACAGGGCATCAATCCGTTCGACACCGGCAGCGCGCTCTATTCGCAGGCTCAGTTGACCGATCCATTGAAGCGCGCGCTTACGAAGCACGGGTTTGACGCGGCATTCGGAGGCGGTCGGCGCGATGAGGAAAAGGCGCGCGCCAAGGAACGTGTCTTCAGCTTTCGCACCGCCGCGCATCGTTGGGACCCCAAGAACCAGCGGCCCGAATTGTGGAACCTCTACAATGCGAAGAAGAACAAGGATGAAAGCATCCGCGTCTTCCCGATCTCGAACTGGACCGAGCTTGATATCTGGCAATATATCGCGCTCGAAAAGATCGATATCGTCCCGCTCTACCTCTCGCAAAAGCGCCCCACGGTGGAGCGCGACGGGCTGATCCTGGTGGTCGATGATGACCGCTTCCGCTTTGAAGAGGGTGAAGAGGTGGTCGAACGCTCGGTCCGCTTCCGCACGCTGGGTTGCTACCCGCTCACCGGCGCGACGATCAGCGAGGCGACCGATATGAACCTCATCATCCAGGAAATGCTGCTCGCGACCGGGTCGGAGCGTCAGGGCCGCGCGATCGACAAAGGGCAATCGGCGTCAATGGAAGACAAGAAGCAGGAGGGGTATTTCTGATGACCGATCAGGACTCCAGCTTTCAAACCGACGCGCTCATCGCCGAGGACATCGACGCCTATCTCTTGTCGCACCAGCATAAGAGCCTGTTGCGCTTCATCACCTGCGGCAGCGTGGATGATGGCAAATCGACGCTGATCGGGCGCCTGCTCTATGATTCCAAGATGATCTTCGAGGATCAGCTGGCCGCGCTCGAAAGCGACAGCGCCAAGCATGGGACGCAAGGCGAAGAGATCGATTTCGCTCTGCTGGTCGACGGCCTGGCCGCTGAGCGCGAACAGGGCATCACGATCGACGTCGCCTATCGCTTTTTCACCACCGAAAAGCGCAAATTCATCGTCGCCGATACGCCGGGGCACGAGCAATATACGCGCAATATGGTGACCGGCGCATCGACCGCGGACCTTGCCATCATCCTCGTCGATGCCCGCAAAGGCGTGCTGCAGCAGACGCGGCGGCACTCTTATATCACCCATCTGCTCGGCATCCGGCACCTCGTGCTGGCGGTAAATAAGATGGATCTGGTCGACTACAATCAAGGTACGTTTGACGAAATTGTCGCGGAATATGAAGATTTTGCCAAGGAGGTCGGCATTGAAAGCTTTACCGCGATCCCGATCTCGGGCTTCAAAGGTGACAATATCACAACCGCCCCCAGCGCCAGCACGCCATGGTATGACGGCCCCGCTCTGATCGAGCATCTGGAGTCGGTCCAGCTTGCCAACACCGCCGCGCAGGAACGGTCTTTCCGCATGCCGGTGCAATGGGTCAGCCGGCCTAATCTCGATTTCCGGGGCTTTGCCGGGCTTATCACCGATGGCACTGTCAAGCCGGGCGATCCGGTGCGGATCGTACCGGCGGGCAAGACCAGCACGGTCAAGAGCATCGAGACGTTTGACGGCCAGCTTGACGAGGGCGTTGCGGGCCAATCGGTCACCATCACGCTCGAAGACGAGGTCGATTGCTCACGCGGGGACGTTATCGCGGCGGCGGGCGACCCGCCTGAAGCCTCCGACCAGTTCTGCGCTACTTTCGTGTGGATGGACGAAGCCGCGCTCAAACCCGGGCGCGGATATTGGCTCAAGCTCGGCAGTCAGATGGTCACCGCGACCGTGCAGACGCCCAAATACGAGATCGACGTCAACAGCCTTGAGCGCCTGGCGGCCAAGACGCTCGAACTGAACGCGATCGGCGTGGCTGAGTTTGCGACCGATAAGCCGATCACCTTTGAACCCTACGCCACCAGCCGCCAGCTTGGCGGGTTCATCCTGATCGACAAATTCACCAACGCCACTGTCGGCGCAGGCATGATAGAATTTTCGCTGCGCCGCGCGCAAAATGTCCATTGGCAGGCGACCACGGTCACACGCGAGGATCATGCGAGCCTTAAGAACCAGACCCCCCGCGTGCTCTGGTTCACCGGGCTGTCGGGTTCGGGCAAATCGACCATCGCTAACGAGGTCGAACAGAAGTTGGCGCTGATGAACCGCCACACGTTTCTGCTTGATGGCGACAATGTGCGCCAGGGCCTTAACAAGGATCTGGGCTTTACCGAGACTGACCGTATTGAAAACATCCGCCGCATTGGCGAGGTTGCCAAATTGATGACCGATGCGGGCCTCATCGTCCTTACCGCCTTTATCAGCCCGTTCCGCGCCGAGCGGCAGATGGTCCGCCAGATGATGAGCGAAGGCGAGTTTATCGAAGTGTTCGTCGACACTCCGCTCGAAGTAGCCGAAGCGCGCGATGTGAAGGGCCTCTACAAAAAAGCGCGCGAGGGCAAGATCAAGAACTTCACCGGCATCGACAGCCCCTATGAACCCCCGCAATCGGCTGAAATCACCGTCAACACGGTGACGATGACACCGTCGGAGGCGGCGGATTACATCATCAGCCAGATCATGCCGCTAAAGTGATCCTGACCATGAGCCCCGCTGACATGAGTGACGCTGAACTTGCCGCACATCTGGCGCAGGTTGCCGGGCACTTGCTGTGTACGGTGCGCGACAGCGAGATCTTCGAAGATCCGGCGAACAAGAAGGCTTTGGGCAAAGCGGGCGATGCGACCGCGAATGAGTTTCTGTGCCACGCTCTGCGATTGGCGCGGCCTGAGGATGGCTTGCTGTCAGAAGAGGAAAAGGATTCGACCGAGCGGCTAGCCAAATCACGCGTATGGATCGTCGATCCAGTGGATGGCACGCGGGAATATGGCGAACAGCGCAGCGATTGGGCAGTTCATGTGGGACTGGCGATTGACGGGATCGCTCACACGGGCGCTGTCGCTTTGCCCGGCCTTGATGGCGGGATAGTGCTGCGAACCGATCAAACCACACCCTTGCCTGCCGCTCAGGAAAGACCGCGCTTTCTGGTGAGCCGCACCCGGCCCGCAAGAGAGGCGGTCGCGGTGTCCGAGGCGTTGGGCGGTGAGCTGGTCGGGATGGGCAGCGCGGGCGCCAAGGCGATGGCCGTGGTGCGCGGCGAGGCGGAGGTCTACCTGCATTCAGGCGGGCAGTATGAGTGGGATAGCTGCGCGCCCGTCGCGGTGGCGCTGGCGTATGGTTTGCATTGCTCGCGCATCGACGGCTCTCCCATCCGCTACAACAATGAAGACACCTACCTGCCGGACCTGCTGATCTGTCGACCCGAATGGGCGCGCAAGGTCCTTGATCTGGTCGCCGAGCTCAGCTGAGCCGCGTTAAGCTTGCCCGGTTTTGGGCGGCGAATAGGACAGGATCGTATCGCCGGCAATTGGCTCTGGCCGCGCAGCGTGAGTAAAGAAGCGCAGTTCGCCCTGTCCGCGCACAATCAGCAGCATGTTGTTGCGTTCAGGCAGCTTTTCGCGTGCTTTTTCATAGTCAAACGCATCAGATAGCTTGGTCTTGCGGAAGACCCAGCCTTCACGTTGACGCTCCGCGAGTTCGTCAACGCCAAAACCGCTTTCGAACAGCGCCCGTCCGCGCAGCGCCAGCGGCAAGGTAAGGCGGTTGTCTGCGT
>JBCBKF010000105.1:0-8189 GCA_038522255.1 Pseudomonadota bacterium | reverse complement strand
AAGTCGCCGCTTTGGTGCGTCAATTGCACGTCGAACCCCGCGCGATCATAGCAAGATGCTAAAAACTCTTCGAATTTGCGAGGATGTCTAGCAAATTGGAAAATGAATGATTTATCCCGTCTCAACTGCTCTTGAATTTCAATCCAAGGGATAGCGAGGTGTCTGATCAGCGCGCCATCAGCAGTTATTCCTTCGTTGAGGATAAGCTCTGTTTGTAAAAGAAGAGATGGGTCGCCGTTTGTCTTGAGAGGAGGTCGCGAATTGGTGCTTCCAATTCCAAGCCCCATTCCGATGCCCAATCCAGCCATCGGGCGATGATGCATGCAATATGAATGCCATGCAATCAGGTATTACTTCTCCATAGTGGAAAAGACTTTATCTGGCATTTCCCACAGCCCGATTTTTTAAGCGAAGCCTTATTCCAACGGCTAATTCTTCGCCAGATTGCGATGTAAGTGCCGAGTTTACACCGCATCAAGGCAAGGCCATTATCCCTGGGGCTGAAAAGGGGGCACCACTGACTATGCAGCTGCTCGGCAAATTCGACGATCCGGCGACCGAGCGCGCTTATGTGGAGAGCGAGCGCACCGCTCGCATTCCGGCCACCCGGTTCCTTGCCGGGATCGGGGTTGTCACGCTGATCTCCTATATCGGGTTCAACCCGATGCATTTCCCGACAGAGGGCGTGCTGGCCTACAATATGGCGGCGATCCCCTTCATCGCTCTGCTGGCGGGGATCGTGGGGATCACCTTCACCCGGTTCTATGTCGAAAAGCCATGGGTTGATCTGGTTATCTTCACGCTGATGACCGGCATCATGTACGCCCTTGTCGAGGCGCTGGGCGCGCAGTCCGGGATCACTGAAATCAGCCGGTTCGGCATGGGCATCATCAATTTCGGGATCATCGTCGTCTTCGCCAGCGTTGGCTTTGTGGCGACCACACGGCTGTTCCTGGGATGGGCTCTCGTGCTGTTGCTGGTCTATGGCACGTTCCTGCTGATTGTGGATCAGAATATCGTCAACGTCGTCTATTCCTTTACCAATTTCACCACATTCTTCACCTTCGCCTGCTTTGTGAATTGGGACATTGACCGGCGTGCGCGTGCCAGCTTTTCGGCCAGTCTGGCGCTCGAAGCGGAACGCGCCAAGACAGAAGAGATGCTGTACAACGTGTTGCCCGAAACCGTCGCCAAGCGTTTGCGCCAGGGTGAGGTCGTGGCGGACAGTTTCAGCGATGTATCGGTGATCTTCGTTGATATTGTCGGCTTTTCGACGCTGGCGCGCAAGTTATCGGCCGGCCACCTTGTCAAGCTGCTAAACGCGGTGTTCTCGATCGCTGACGAATGCGCTGCTCGTTACGGGGTCGAAAAGGTCAAGACAATCGGCGATGCCTATCTTGCGGTTGCAGGGGGGACCAGTTCGAACGGCGGGGATGCAGTGGCCGCGATTGCTTTTGCGCGCGATGTCATTGCCGGGGTCGAGGCGCATGAGATGGGCTCGCGACTGGATCTCAAGGTGCGGATTGGCATTCACACCGGGCCCGTTGTCGGCGGGGTGATCGGCGCGCAGCGCATGGCTTACGATTACTGGGGCGATACGATGAACACGGCCAGCCGGATTGAAGGAGTTGCGAGGCCCGGCGGTATTGCTGTTTCTGAAAGCACCTATTTCGGAGCGTGCGAGACCGTGCGCTTTTCAGAGGGTGAGGACGTAAATCTGAAAGGGATCGGCGAGACACGGATCTATAGGGTGATCGACATCGAAGGGGAGCCGGCGGGGGACGTGGCCTTGAATTATACCGATCCGCCGATGCGGCAATGAACGCGCCGACATACTCTCCAGAGGCGGGGTCGGAGCGGCCTTCAGGCGCGCTAGGTGTTCATGAAGCCGATCAACCTGCCAGTCGCAGCACTCGCGCACTGCGGGTTGTGGTTGTGGGTGGCACTGGCAATTATGGCGGTTATGTCGCACGCAGTCTGGCCGATGATCCCGCAATACAACTCATCATCACCGGGCGTTCAACCGACACAGCGCGAGCGGCGGCTGAAGCGCTGCGCGCTCATAACTCCGCCGAAGCGGGGACCTATGACCTGGCCGGGCCGCCCGAAGCGCTCGCCGCGCTAAGGCCCGACCTCGTGATCAACGCAGTGGGCCCGTATCACGATCAAGGCTATGCTGTGGCACGGGCCGCTATCGGTTGCAGAGCGCATTATTGCGACTTTGCCGATGCGCGCGAATTCGTATGCGGGATCGGCGTTCTGGATGGACAGGCCAAGGCAGCCGGGGTCGCTGTCATTGCCGGCGCCAGTTCAATCCCCGCGCTTACGGCGGCGTATTGCGATGAAGCGGTGGGCGACGGCGTGACTATCGACACCATCGAATGCGGGATCAGCGGCGCGCAACAATCCAACCAGGGCGTTGGCACAGCGGCGGGCGCGCTGCATTACGTGGGTGAGCGCTTTACCCGGCTCAAATCGGGCGCGATGCATCCCGTTACCGGTTGGAGTGACAGTCACCGTGTCGCGATCCCGACGCTGGGTCATCGATGGTTCGCAAATGCCAACGCTCCCGATCTGGAGCTGTTCAAACAGCGCTATCCCGGCCTTAAAGAGCATGCCTTTTACGCCGGACACGAAATTGCCTTATTGCATTTTGCCACGCGCTTGCTTGGCACGCTGAGGTCCTTACGATTGCTCCCAAGGCTCGATCGGCTCGCTTCAACACTGGTGCGATTATCGCAGCGTTTCAACGGTCTGGGACGCGGCGAGAGCGCCCTGTTCATGCACATTTGGGGGATTACGCCAGATGGCGCGCCGTATTTTAAGCGACATTTCATCATCGTACGCGATGGGATGGGGCCATACATCCCCTGTATCCCGGTGGTCCATATCGCGAAACAACTGAGCGTCGGGGGCGTTATTGAAGCAGGAGCGCGCCCGTGCCTCGGCCTGATTTCGCTGAAGCACTACAAAACCCAGCTGGCGTTGCTTAACGTTGAGGTGATTGACCAATGAGCACGCTAAGACAGAGCGATCTGAAAAAGTTCGCACCCTACAGCTATCGCGACGATCCCGCCGTTCCGGACTTTGACGACAGCCGCGCGCTGTTCGTGTTCGATCATCACTGTGTTTTGTGCACCGGGGGAGTGGGCTTTATCATGAAGCACGACACACGCTCCAACATCGCCTTTACCTCGGCTCAGCGCGGGCTTGGAGAGGCATTGTGCCAGCATTACGAACTGGATTGGGACAAGAGTTATCTCTTCATCCGCAACGGCGTGCCCAGCATCAAGAGCACGGGGTATTTCGAAGTTGCCCGCGCGATGGGCGGCGTTTGGCACATACCGCTGATCTTGCAGATTATCCCGCGCGCGGTGCGCGACTGGGCCTATGATATGGTCGCGCGCAACCGCTACAAATGGTTTGGCCAGACTGAGCAGGCATGCGCGCTTCTTACCGAAGATCAACGCGCGCGATTGGTCTGATGGGCGCTAATCTTGTGAACGTTGATTTGATCAGCGCGGACCCGGAAGATTCTGACGCTTGACCGATACGCAAACCGAGTCCAGCGTCAGCGCCATGACCAAAGCCGCTCTTATTGCCGGACTGATCGCGCTTGTCGTCGCGGTTCCGGCCACGCCGCGCTCCGCTGAAAGCGACAAGGCCGACCCCAATCAGCCGCCCGAACACGTCGAGCCTTATCCCAATCTTGCCACCGGCAAGACCCGGCGCGAACGCCGCGAAAGCTTTGACCTTGGTCCGCAAATGGAGCGCGGAGTGCCAGCGCGCGTTATGCTGGAGCAGCGTCGCCGACTTGATGAGGCTCTGGCGGGGGTTGAACCGCAACGGCCCGGCACAATTGACGCTTATGTTGTTACCGTCGCCTTGGACAGCGATCCTGTCTTTGCCAGAGAGGCGCGCGAAGCGGGCCGTGTCCTTGAGCGACGTTATGGCGCCGAGGGGCGCAGGCTCACACTGGCCGGGCCCGATGGTGCGCGCGACGATTTGCCGCACGGCTCGATCGATGCCTTGCTTATCAGTCTGGCGCGTGTGGCTGAAATCATGGACCCTGAAGAAGACGCGCTGGTGCTCTATTCGACCAGCCACGGTCTCGATCTGGGTCTGGCCTATCATTACGGCGACACCGGCTATGGTGTGCTGAGCCCGGCGCGGTTCAAATCGGTACTTGAGGAATTGGGGATTGGACGCCGAGTGTTGCTGCTCAGCGCGTGCTTTTCTGGTGTGTTCGTTGAGCCGCTATCCAGCAAGGACACCGCAATCGTTACTGCGTCGGCGTCTAATCGATCATCATTTGGTTGCGAGGCGGACAATGACTGGACCTATTTTGGCGATGCGCTGATCAACAATGCGCTGCGCCAACCGCAAAGCCTTGAAGCCGCCGCTGACCAAGCGGTGAACCTGATCGCCAAATGGGAAGCCGAACGCCGCCTGCTCGCTTCGTTGCCGCAAACACGCATTGGCAAGGACGCCGAGGCCTGGCTGAACATTCTCGAAGCGCGCATGCCGCAGACAGCGACCGATCCCGTGGGCCGCCCGGCCATCGGCGAATAGCGCCTAGTCACCGCCCGGTGCAGCCTCAGCGCGGCGTGCGCGGACAATCTCAACTGGCTCAGCCAGCATCTGGCCGCGCATCATCCCTTCACCCTTGTCGGGATCGGTCCCGCTCTGGTGGATCGCGGCGACCACATCCATCCCTTCGACGACATAGCCGAACACTGCATAGCCGTTCTGCCAGACAGGGTCCGGGTCCTCGGGCCGCGCGTCGAGGCCGGTCTGGTCCTGCAGCATGATCGAAAAATCACCATTGGCGGTGCCCGGCTCGCCCATCGCCATTGAAAGCGCGCCATTGGTGTGGGAGAGGCCGGTCTTCGTCGTGGGCTCGTGCTCAATGCCGGGCAGGATGCGCTTGGGATCGAACTGCGTGCCGCCCTGGAGCAGGCCATTGGGCTTGGGCTCGCGGGGCAAGCTCATCGCGCGGTAGAAGACAGTGCCGTCGAAGCGGCGCTCGTCGACATAGCGCAGGAAGTTTGCCGCCGTGATCGGGGCGCGCTCAATTTCAAGTGCGATGGTGATGTCGCCCTTACTGGTCTCAAGGACCACATCGAGCGTTTCATACTGCGGATCTGGCTGCGGCGCGTCGGCCACTTGGGGAGCGGGTGGTTCCTCGGTCTTGATCTCAAACTTCATGATCAGGGTATTCTGGCAGCCATCGGTGGGGTTGATGCAATTGTTAAAATTGTCGTCCGAGACAATGTAGAGATAGCGCTTGCCGAACTGTTCGCGAAAGGCGAGACCCTCGAAATTGTCGATCGTCAGCGGCGCGTCCAGGACGGCAAGCGTGGTGGCCTCGTTTTCGACCGAGAGCTCAAGGATTGCCGCGCGGTTGCCATAGCCAGGCTTGTAGCTGCGCATCAGGACATAGCATGTCCCGTCCTCGCGGCAGGCAGCATCAGTGGGCACGCCGCCATGCTCGGCCAAGGGCGCAGGAGGGGCCAGCTCGAAGGCGGTTTCCTCGCGTTGCAGCGCGCGTACGCAATTGGGCTCGCCCGCGCGGTATCGCTCAGCGCACAGGACGCCGCCTTGCGAATAGGAAGCGAACGTCTCGATCCCGTTATTCGCCTCAAGCGTGCCGAGCTTTTCAATTCCCTTACGCACTTCGACGCGGGCCGGCTCGCTCAGGGTGTCGTAGCGAGCCGAGCGATGATCCCGCTCGAAGGCCACCGCCCATCCACCCGAGGGGTAACGTGTGATCGCCTCGGCATCGGCATTCTGCTTGCCCTTCAATGCCTTGCCTTGCGTGTCGCGCAAGCTCCCTATGTCCATGCCGTAAATGTCGCGCAGTTCTGCGTTGCTTTCATCGGGCACAATCCGCATCCAGCGGCCGTCATCGCTGACCGCCCAAAGCGCGTCCTCGTACCATTCGAGGCCGGATATACCGCCAATCTTCTCCTCGCCCGGTTCCACCTTCAATCCGCCGCGATAAATCAGTTCGCCCACCTCGGTGCGCTCGGGATCGCTCTCATCAAGCGCTACGGGCAGCGTCTGGGGCAGAATATCCTCATAGTCCTGCGCGGCCACCGCGACAGGAGAGAGCATGAGGGCGAGAGCGAAAACGGAGCGCATCCATGTCATCCGTCGCACTTTATCGCTCACTTATCGAAGCGCAACCGGGGAGCGGCCGTGTTAATGCAGGCTTCATGTTTACAAACGTAGTCGATGCAGCTACAAGTGTAATCGTCAGGTCCGCCGGGTGCGTAAAGGCAAAGGGCGGGTGGGAGGAACCAACGTGCCACGCAGTTCAAATTCAGGCGACAATCCAGAACGCATCTCGGACGCCGAGCATGCCATCATGGAAGCGCTATGGGATCACGAAGGGCCCGCCAGCGCGCAGGATGTCTTTGACGCTGTGGGAGCGAACCGCGATTGGAGCCTCGCTACGGTGAAGACGCTGCTCTCACGCCTTGTGCAAAAACAAGCCATTGCGACGCGTCCTGATGGTCGGCGGTTTCTTTATTCGCCGTTGATTGCGCGCGCGGATTATGTGGGCGGGGAAAGCCGCCGCCTCGTCGACAAGTTGTTCGGCGGACGGGCAGCCTCGCTCGTGGCGCATCTGGCGCAGTCCGAAGCGCTGACCGAAGCCGACCTTTCCGAAATCGAGCAATTGCTGAAGGAGCTGAAGCAATGAGCGCGTTTCTGTTCGATACGTTGATCTGGACTGCTGTGCTGATTGCGCTTGTCCTTGTCCTGCGCCGCCCGGTTACGCGCTGGTTTGGAGCTCCGACCGCTTATGCCTTGTGGGCGCTGCCGATGATGCGCCTGCTCTTGCCCCCGATCGAGCTTCCCGCCTGGCTCGCGCCGAACGAGGCTTTGCCCCAATCTGTCGAGGCAAATGGCAACCCGATCGTGATCGAAGCCGGCTCGCAAGCGCCTGCCGCAGTGCCGCTCGCGCAGCCGGTCAAAGCGGCGTCTGCGGACCTGTTCGACTGGCTCTGGGCGCTGCCGCTCACCGAGATCGCTCTGGCCGCTTGGCTCGGCGGGGCAACGGTGTTCCTGTATCTGCGCTTTGCTGCCTATTTCCGCCTGCGCCGCGAATTGACCGAGGGCGCACGCGAAGTTGGCACGACCAAAGGCCCGATGGGCACGATCCGCCTGATCGAAACGCCCGGCACCAGCGCGCCGCTTGCCTTTGGCGTGCTCGCCCCGGTGATTGCTTTGCCTGAAGGGTTCATGGCGCGGGTGGACCGCGAAGCGCGCGATCTGGCGCTCGAGCACGAGCTTGAACACCATCGCGGGCACGACCTGCTGATCAATGTCCTCGTGCAGCCGCTGTTCGCGCTGCACTGGTTCAACCCGCTGGGCCGCTATGGCTGGCTGGCGCTGCGGCGCGATCAGGAAGCGGCGTGCGATGCTCGGGTCATTGCGGCCAGATCCAATGAGACTCGCGCTTTATACGCCAGTGTGATCGCCAGCTTTGCGGCGGGTCCGAACATCGCGCTTGCAGCGCCGATGGCGTGTCCTGTGCTGGGCGACAAATCGATTATCCAACGACTGAGGAATCTAAAAATGACAGAGCAATCCTCCCACACCAATAGCCGTAAACTTGCCTCCCGCCTGATGCTGGGAACGGCTGTGCTGGCGCTGCCGCTGACCGCGTCGATCACCTACGCCGAGAGCCTCGCTCCAGAACCGCACGCGCCGCCGGCCGTGTCCGTGGCCCAGCCCGCAGCGCCCGCAGCGCCGCCCGCTCCATTGGCCGGGGCGATGACCCTTCAGTCGGCCCCCGACGCACCGACCCCGCCCGAACCACCCCAGGCACCCGATGCGCCGGAGACGACCATCACGATTGTTGATCCTGACACTGGCGAGGTGAGCACTGTCGTCAAGCGTGGACAGTTCGACGCTGAGGCCGACGAGATCGAGGTCGTCAAGGTCAAGGACAAAGAGGTCATAGTCATGCGCGACATCGACCAGACCAAGTCCGACAATGGTCAGACGCGTTACGAAAAGATCAGGATCATCAATCGGGGCAACGAGCTCAGCGAAGCCGACATGGAAGTGATCCTTGAAGAAGTGCGCGATGGCCTTGCGGATGCGGACGAAGCGCTCAAGGAAATGCGTATTGAATTGAAGGCAATGGAAGACGCCAAAGAATGGGAAGCGATGGCGAA
>JBCBKF010000104.1:0-8295 GCA_038522255.1 Pseudomonadota bacterium | reverse complement strand
CTTCGTGTTCTGGCGCTCCGGCGGACGAGCCAGCCGAGCGCACCACGTTCAATATCGGCTGGTCGATCTACGCAGGATGGATGCCCTGGCCCTATGCAGATCAGTCGGGGATCGTGGCCAAGTGGGAAGAGAAGTACGGGATCGAGATCAACTTCGTACAGGTCAACGATTACGTCGAATCCGTGAATCAGTACACCGCCGGTCAGCTCGACGCAGTGACAGTGGCGAACATGGACGCGCTCACCATCCCTGCTGCTGGCGGCAAGGATACAAGCGCGATCATCCTGGGCGATTATTCCAACGGCAATGACGGCATCCTGCTGAAAGGTGCTGACAGCGTCGGCGCGATCAAGGGGCAGAATGTCAATCTGGTGGAGCTTTCCGTGTCGCATTACCTTTTGGCGCGCGCGCTTGAAGAGGCGGGCCTGGTGATGACTGACGTAAACACGGTAAACACTTCGGACGCGGACATTGCAGGCGCCTTCACGTCTCCCGATGTCACCGCAGCGGTGGCCTGGAACCCGCAATTGACGACTATGAAGCAGACCGACGGCGCAAACCTCGTCTTCAGTTCCGCAGACATTCCGGGCGAGATCGTGGATCTCCTGGTGGTTGACACCGCGCTGATCAAGGCCAACCCCAAACTGGGAAAGGCGCTTGCCGGCATCTGGTATGAAACCATGGCGTTGATGCAGCAGGACAGCGAGGACGGTAAGGCTGCGCGTGCAGCCATGGCGACGCTGGCGGGTACGACCACTGAACTGTTCGAGGGGCAGTTGGCGACCACTTACCTCTACGCTGATCCGGCGGCTGCGGTCGAGGCGACATCGGATGACGCGCTGATTGAAACCATGACCCGCGTGCGCGATTTCAGTTTCTCGCAGGGGCTGTTTGGCCAAGGTGCAAGTTCTGCCGAAGCGATCGGGATGAGTTTTCCGGGTGACAAGACGCTAGGCGATGAAAGCAATATTACTCTGCGATTTGATCCGACCTTCATGCAAATGGCGGCGGACGGCGAATTGTAATCCCGGCGTGCGCGGGCGCGCTAGTACGGCGATAGGAGGCCTATGGGCTGGCTGAAGGGCCAATCTTGGCAAGACTATGCGAAAGGCAACAAGGCGCTTCTTGGCCTTTTGCCGATCCTCGCTCTGGTGCTCCTGTATCTGGTGATTGCGGCGGATCGCAATGCGATAAATCCCAACGAAAAAATCGTTCCTCTGCCTTCAGCAATGGTGGAGGCGATGTGGGGGCTGGTGTTTGAGCGCGATCAGCTTTCGGGTCGTTTCCTGTTCTGGTCAGACACTTTGGCGAGCCTTCAGAGACTGGGCCTTGGTCTGCTGATCTCAACGCTCACCGCTTTGGTCGTGGGCTTACTTCTTGGCGTCCTGCCGACTTTTCGCGCGACCTTTGGCATGACGGTGACCAGTGTTGCGGTGATCCCTCCGATTGCGCTTTTGCCAATCCTGTTCATCATCTTCGGGCTGGGCGAAACGGCAAAGGTCGCGCTCATCGTCGTTGGCATTGCCCCTTTCATGGTGCGCGATCTGGCCGCTCATATCGAAACACTGCCGCGCGAACAGATCGTCAAGGCGCAAACCCTGGGCGCAAGTACGTGGCAATTGATGCTGCGCTTTGCCCTGCCACAGGCGATGCCGCGCCTTATCCAGGCTTTGCGCCTGTCGCTTGGGCCTGCCTGGGTGTTCCTGATTTCAGCCGAGGCGATCGCGTCTGATGTGGGGCTGGGTTATCGCATTTTCCTTGTGCGCCGATATCTGGCGATGGACGTGATCCTGCCCTATGTCGCCTGGATTGCGATCCTTGCCGCAGTAATCGACTGGCTCCTTGTGATGAGCAGTCGGCGGCTTTACCCTTGGGCGCATGGGAGCGGACATTGAGCGCGGCGCTGTCCTTGAATAATGTCTGGGTCGAATACGGCGACAAGATCGTGCTCGAACGCGTTAATCTCGACATTGACGAGGGCGCCTTTGTTTCCGTCGTCGGCCCGTCTGGCGCGGGCAAGAGCAGCCTTTTGCGTCTGGTGCTCGGCCAGGACGCGCCATCGCGCGGCACGATCACTCTGGATGGCGAACCCTTGAAAGCGCAATGCACGCCCGAACGCGGCGTAGTCTTTCAGCGCTATTCGGTGTTCGCGCATCTCACCGTTCTGGGTAACACCATTTTCGGGCTGGAATGCGAACAGGCCCCTGTCACCGGCCGCCTGTTTGGCACGCGCCGCCGGGCGGCGGTCGATCAAGCGCGCGAAATGCTGGAAGCGGTTGGGCTGGGCGACGCTCTCGATCTCTACCCCGCGCAAATGTCAGGCGGCATGCAGCAGCGCCTGGCCATCGCTCAGGCACTTATCAAGCGGCCCCGCATCCTTTTGTTGGATGAACCCTTTGGTGCTCTGGATCCCGGAATTCGGGCAGACATGCACAAGTTGATCACGAAGCTGTGGCGCGAATACGATTTGACGATCCTGATGGTGACGCACGACATTCAGGAGGCGTTTTCGCTTGGAACGCGCGTGCTGACGCTGGACAAGTCGCGCATCGACCCGCACGCCCCCAATCGGTTTGGTGCGACAGTGGTGTATGACCTGTCGCTCGACCGCAGAATTGCAAGGGAGGCGGAACTGGCTCAGGCTGGAGCGGCTGAAAAGACCCTCGCATTCAACCCCGACCTTGATGTCAGTATTACGATTGACACAAATAATAATACCTGAGAGGATTACTCCATGGCGATCGACCCCACCAGCCTAGCTCGACTCAGCATGAGCCTGCCCTCCGATCTGCTGCGCCATCTTGATCTGATGGTGGAGGAGCGCGACATGCCTTCGCGTTCGCAAATGATTGCTCAATTGATCCGGCACGCGGTCGCACAGCATCAGGCAAAGGCGCATCCCGACGAGATGCTCGCCGGCACGATCACGCTGGTCTATCGCGGGGATCAGGGCAGTGTGCGACAACAGCTTGCGACCAAACAGCAGCATTTCCTCAAAGAAGTGATCTCCTCGCAACATGTCTTTCTGGAGGACGATCAGTCGCTCGAAGTGCTGCTGGTGCAGGGCCCGGCCAAGCGGCTTGAAGATTTGTGCGATGGGCTTCGCAGCATCCGAGGGGTGCGGCAATTGCAACTGGTTACAACCACGTCGCTGCTCCCACCGCTTTATGAGCAAGGCGAAGACAATGAGGGGCTCGACAAAGCTTCAGATAAAGGAGTTGCGGCTTGAGCCAGCAAGAACTCTCGGACCCCATTGCTGCCAAGGAACACGCCCGCTCAATGGCGGGAACCGTGGTGGAATCGATGCCGATCCTGCCTCCCAAGGCCGACGATCTGCCCCAGGGTGTCGCTGAGGAAGACCTGATCTGGGAAGAGACGATAGCAGGTGGAGGCTATGCCATCAGGCGGATCAATCGCGGCGGGCGCCTGCGCCTGATTGATCTGGCGGGTGACGCCTGCGCCTCGTTCCAGATTTTCAACGCCGAAATGCCGACCGAGCGGCTTAATGTTGCCGATACGGTGAAAGTGCAGTGGAACGGCTATCTGGGTGTCGGCGAGGGGCGAGGCAGGCTGCTCCTGTCCGATATGGGCCGCGTGCTCATGAGCTTTCTTGAAGACACAGCGGGCACGCATGATTGCTTTTGCGGCACGTCGAACGAGGAATTGAGCAGCGCCAAGTACGGCAAGGGGGAAAAGAAAGGCCGCTATTTCCTCAACGGGAGAGACCGCTTCCTACTGGGCGTTGGCAAGCATGGGCTGGGTCGCAAGGACGTTCACCCATGCGTCAATTTGTTCAAGGGCGCGATTGTTGAAGAGGATGGCGCGATTTCCCCGCACATCGGTCCGTTTGAGCCTGGGCGCCAGGTGATCCTGCGCGCGGAAATGGACCTGATGCTCGTGATCGCCAATTGTCCGCATGTGATGGACCCACGCGATGAGTGGACCGTCACTCCGCTGCGCGCGACCGCCTGGCGCGGGCCGATCACGCCTGAAGACGATCCTGTTCGCAACCAAACGCCCGAAGGCGCCCGCGCCTATCTCAATGTCGAAGACTATTACCGCCGATAGTGCCCTACCGCGGTAAAACCTGCCGCGGTAAAACCTGCCGCCAAAAAAGGAGTGAACCCTGTGACCACTGACACTCTAGCCGCCGATCCGCACACTCAGGGCCTTGAGGGTGAAATCATCTACGACCAGACCGTCCCCGCACGCCATTTCTGGGTGCACCCGGTCAAGCAGGGCGAGACGCTGCGCATCGTCGATCTGGAAGGCAATCAGGCGGTCGACCTGCTGATCTATTGCGAAGCGGACGATACCGAGCGCTACAGCATGCAGGACACCGTCGCAGCGCAAGGCAATCTGTTCTTGCGCGAAGGGTCCATCCTGCGCTCGAATGAAGGGCGTGCGATGATGACCATCACGGGCACTTCTGTCGCATACCACGACACGATCGGCGGGGCGTGTTCGGTGGAATCGAACGCTTTGCGCTACGGACACTTCACCAAGTCGCAGCACGCCTGCGTGGAAAACTACCTCAAGGCCAGCCTGCCAGAGGGTCGGACCAAGCGCGATATAGTCTCCAACATCAATTTCTTCATGAACGTGCCGGTGATGGAAGACGGCTCGCTGGGCATTGTCGATGGGATATCTGCCGCCGGGCTGACGGTGGATGTGCGCGCCGATATGGATGTGACTGTGATGGTCTCGAACTGTCCTCAGATCAACAATCCGTGCAACGGGTTTAACCCCACGCCTGTGCGCATGATCATCACCCAATGAACCTCGACACCGTCCTCATCGCCAATCGGGGGGCGATCGCCACACGGATCATTCGCACCCTCAAGACGATGGGCTTGAAGTCGGTGGCGATTTACTCGGAAGCGGATGCAGGCTCGCTGCACGTGGCGCAGGCTGATGAGGTCGTGTGTGTGGGGCCAGCACCGGCTGCGGAAAGCTATCTGAATATCGAGGCGATCATTGCCGCAGCCAAGGCGACGGGCGCGGGGCTGATCCATCCCGGATACGGTTTTCTGGCGGAGAACGCAGAGTTCGCTGAGGCGTGCGCTGAGGCCGGGATCGGGTTCATCGGCCCGACCCCCGACAACATTCGCACATTTGGACTAAAGCACAGCGCGCGCGCTCTGGCGGAGGCTAACGGCGTCCCGCTTGCGCCCGGCACCGATTTGCTGACAGACGCGCAGGAAGCGGCAAAAGCCGCAAACGCCATTGGCTATCCCATCATGCTCAAGGCCACTGCTGGCGGCGGAGGGATCGGGATGCGCGTGTGCGAGAACGAAGCCGCCGTGCGCGAAGGCTTCGAGAGTGTGGCACGCCTTGGCAAGGGCAATTTCGGCGATGCGGGCGTTTTCCTGGAGCGTTTTATCGCCGAGGCCCGGCATATCGAGGTGCAGATCTTCGGCGATGGAGGGGGGCAGGTCATGCCTCTGGGGGAACGCGATTGCTCGCTCCAGCGGCGCAATCAGAAAGTTGTCGAGGAAGCGCCCGCGCCTTGCCTTTCCGATGAACGCCGCGCCGGTCTGATCGAGGCTGCAGTGCGTTTGGGAGAGGCGGCGCGATACCGGTCCGCTGGAACGGTCGAGTTCCTGTTTGATGCCAAGACGCAGGAATATTTCTTTCTGGAGATGAACACCCGGCTGCAGGTTGAACACGGCGTTACCGAAGAGGTGATGGGGATCGACATTGTCGAATGGATGATCCGCGGCGCTTGCGGTGATTTTGCGATGCTGAAGAGCGATCCGCCCTCGCCAAAAGGGCACGCGGTTCAGGTGCGCCTCTATGCCGAGGATCCCGCGCTCGATTACCGTCCGACCACAGGCACTATCACAGAGCTGCACTTTCCCCGCAATATCCGCGCAGACACCTGGTGCGAGCCGGGCAGCCAGGTCAGCGCATGGTACGATCCGATGATCGCCAAGCTGATCACCCATGCCGAAACGCGAGCGCGCGCGATCACGGCCATGGGGGAGGCTCTGGCTCAAAGCCGGATCGATGGAATTGAGACCAATCTGCGCTGGCTGCGCGATGTTGTGAGCGATGACGATTTTGCATCGGGCAAGGTGCACACCAAGCTGCTTGAGACCATCGACTATCGACCCCGCAGTTTCCGAGTCATTTCCGGCGGCACGGCGACTTCGGTGCAGGACTGGCCCGGACGCAAGGGGATGTGGGCGGTTGGCGTTCCGCCGAGCGGCCCCATGGACGATCATTCCTTTCGCATGGGCAACAGGCGGCTTGGCAATCCGGAAGGCACTGCTGGCCTGGAGGTTACCTTCACAGGGCCAACGCTCATCTTCAACACGGCCGCGCGGCTGTGCCTGACCGGCGCGGATTTTGGCGCCACTCTTGATGGCGAACCGGTTGCGCGCGGCGTTGGGTTTGACGTTGAGGCGGGCCAGACGCTTGCCATGGGCCGCGTTTCGGGCGGCGGGGTGCGCGGCTATATCCTGTTTGCCGGCGGGCTCGACATACCCTCCTATCTTGCCAGCAAAAGCACTTTTGCGCTGGGCCAGTTCGGAGGGCACGCTGCGCGCTGTCTGGTCGCGGGCGACACGCTGCACCTGATGGGCGAAGCGACCGGCGCAGCGCAGCCACCTGAGACCGTTGAGGATTTCGGCGACACCTGGACCATCAGGGTGATGTACGGACCACACGGTGCACCCGATTTCTTCACTCGGGATGACGTTGCAACGATCCTGGAGGCGGAATGGAAGGTCCATTACAATTCAAATCGCACCGGCGTCCGGCTGATCGGGCCCAAGCCGCACTGGACAAGGCTGGACGGGGGAGAGGCAGGGCTTCACCCATCCAACATTCACGATAACCCTTACGCAATTGGTGCGGTCGATTTCACAGGGGACATGCCGATCATCCTGGGGCCAGACGGGCCGTCACTGGGCGGCTTTGTGTGTCCCTTCGTGGTGATCGCGCAAGATCTCTGGAAAATCGGGCAGCTGGCACCCGGAAATCGGCTGCGCTTCGTGCCTGTAACCGTTGATCAGGCGCCTGCAGGCGATCTGGCGCAGCTCTCACCGATCCTCCACGAAACACCTGAGCAAGGCGGCCGCCCGCGCACCGTCTATCGTCAGCAGGGCGATCGCAACATCCTGGTCGAATACGGCGCAATCGTGCTGGATATAGAATTGCGTATCCGCGTCCACGCGCTGATGACCGTGCTTGAACAACAGGACCTGGACGGCGTGATCGATATCGTTCCGGGTATCCGATCATTGCAGCTGCATTTTGATGGAGAGGCGCTGGATCAGTCTAGCGCCCTTGCCGCGCTGATAGAGGCCGAGGCAAGGTTGGGTGATCTTGAGGAGTTCTCGATCCCCTCGCGCATCGTCCACCTGCCTCTAAGCTGGCGCGATCCGGCAGCGACCCAGACAGTTGAGAAATACATGGACACGGTGCGTGATGACGCGCCGTGGTGCCCTGACAATATCGAATTCATCCGCCGCATCAACGGCCTGCCCGATGCGCAGGCGGTGGAAAACATCGTGTTTGACGCAAGCTACCTCGTCATGGGGCTGGGCGATGTCTATTTGGGCGCGCCTGTCGCCACTCCGGTTGATCCGCGGCATCGTCTTGTCACCACCAAATATAACCCCGCGCGCACCTGGACGCCGCCAAACGTCGTCGGCATCGGGGGCGCTTACATGTGCATCTATGGCATGGAAGGTCCAGGCGGCTACCAATTGTTCGGGCGCACCATCCAGGTGTGGAACACCTATCGGCAGACCGATGCCTTCAAAGATGGCAAGCCGTGGCTGCTGCGGTTCTTTGATCAAATCCGCTTCTTCGAAGTGACGCCTGATGAACTGGCTGAGTGGCGGAGGGACTTTTACAGCGGACGCCGGTCAATCAGGATCGAGCGATCCAGATTCAGCCTCGCCCAACACCGTGCCTTCCTTGCCGAGAACGCTGCGTCCATCGAAGCCTTCGAAGCCGGTCGCAAGACCGCCTTCGATGCCGAACGCGCCGAGTGGGAGCGCAGCGGCGAGTTTGATCGGGTCTCTGCCTTGACCGATGAAAGCGATAGCGCCGCTGCATTACCTGCGATCGAAGTGCCAGAGGACGCGCAACTGGTCGAGGCGCCGTTTGGTGGCAGCGTGTGGAAATTGCTCGTCAAGGAAGGCGACAGCGTCGAAGCGGGCGAAACCATTGCGGTTATCGAAGCGATGAAGATGGAAAGCCCGCTGGAAAGCCCTGCGAGCGGCACGATCGAAGCTTTGTATATTGCCGAGCGCCAGCCGGTAGAACCGGGCGCGCCCATAT
>JBCBKF010000103.1:0-8306 GCA_038522255.1 Pseudomonadota bacterium | reverse complement strand
TTCGCAGATCGAACTCCGGCTGGCGGCGCATATGGCCGAGGTCGACACCCTGAAGGAGGCCTTTGCCAATGGCGAAGACATCCACTCACGCACCGCGACCGAGATGTTCGGCGAGGTGACCCGTGACACTCGCGCGCGCGCGAAGACGATCAACTTTGCCATCCTCTACGGCATTTCGCGCTGGGGCCTGGCCGGGCGGCTGGAAGTGGAGCCCGACGAAGCGCAGGACATGATCGACACCTATTTCCAGCGCTTCCCTGGCATCCAGCGCTACATCACTGAAACGCTCCAAACGGTTGGCGAGCAGGGCTATTCAGAGACCTTGTTCGGCCGCAAGACCTGGTTCCCGCGGATCAAGTCCAAGAACCAGGCCGAACGCCAGGGGTCCGAGCGTGCCGCGATCAATGCGCCAATCCAGGGGACCAGCGCCGATATCATCAAGCGCGCGATGGTCCGCATGCTTCCAGCTTTACGCGATGCCGGTCTGTCCGACGTGCGCATGTTGCTGCAGGTCCACGACGAATTGGTGTTCGAACTGCCCGAAGGCGATGTCGCTGCCGCATCGCCGGTGATTGAGCGGGTCATGGGGGAGGCCGCCTTGCCCATAGTCACGCTCGACGTGCCCCTGGCGATTGATATCGGCACTGGCGCCAGTTGGGACGCTGCACACTGATCTGGCAGCTTAGTCGTGCTTCTTGGGGCGTGACGGCTCCAGCGTGTCAGGCGCGAGGAAGCCAATCGGATTGACTTCGACGGCCCTCTTTTTGAGCTCGCCGCGCATCGCCCGGTATTCCGATTCCATGCGCGGAGTGACCGTCGCCCGGCTGTCTTTAAGCGCCGCTTCAAAGTCGGCGGCAGACACCTCAGCAACCTCGCCGCCCACGCGCCGCAACGCGCCAAGGCCCGCCCGGCGCACAACGTCTTCAAGATCCGCCCCCGTAAACCGCTCGGTCTCAGCGGACACCGCGCCGAGATCGACATCGGTATCAAGCGGCATCCTCGCGGTGTGGATACGCAAAATGTGCTCGCGGCCAGCCTTGTCCGGAGTGCCCACGTAGACGAGTTCGTCAAAGCGGCCCGGGCGAAGCAAGGCGGGGTCCATCAAGGCCGGACGGTTGGTTGCACCGATTACGACCACCGATTGCAGCTCCTCCAGGCCGTCCATTTCAGCCAGAATGGTGTTCACCACCCGGCCGGTGACCTGGGGTTCGCCCTGGCCCGATCCGCGCGCCGGGACGAGACTGTCAATCTCGTCGATGAAGACAACGCACGGCGCGACGGCGCGGGCACGCTGGAACATGCGGGCAATCTGCTGTTCGCTCTCGCCATACCATTTGGAGAGCAGGTCAGAGCTCTTCATGGAGATGAAATTCGCCTCCGCCTCCTTCGCCACTGCCTTGGCAAGCAGAGTTTTGCCCGTTCCCGGCGGGCCATAGAGGAGAAATCCCTTGGCCGGGCGAATGCCCAAGCGCCGGAACGCTTCGGGATTCTTGAGTGGAAGTTCGACGCCCTCTTTCAATTTATCGATCGCCTCGCTCACGCCGCCAATATCGCTCCAGGCAACGTTGGGCATCTGCACCATGACCTCGCGCATGGCGGAGGGCTGGATGCGCTTTAAGGCCGAGAGAAAATCCTCGCGAGTGACACACAGATCATCGAGGACGCCGGGAGGTATCGTCTGTTCGTCAAGGTTAAGGCGCGGCATGATCCGGCGCACCGCGTCAATCGCAGCCTCGCGGGCCAGAGCGGCCAGATCCGCGCCGACAAAACCGTGGGTAACCCGGGCAAGCTCCTTGAGATCAACGGCGCTTTCCAGCGGCATACCACGTGTGTGAATCGCCAGGATTTCGCGCCGACCGCCTGTGTCGGGCACACCCACAACTATCTCGCGGTCAAAGCGTCCGGGACGTCGCAGCGCCTCGTCCAAAGCATCGGGTCGATTGGTCGCCGCAATCACAACCAGATTGGCGCGTGCTTCCAGCCCATCCATCAGCGTCAGCAATTGCGCAACGAGGCGTTTCTCCGCTTCACCTGGAACGTGGGTGCGCTTGGGCGCGATAGAATCGATCTCATCAATGAAGACGATCGCCGGCGCAGCGCGGGTGGCCTCTTCAAACACTTCGCGCAGGCGCTTTTCAGATTCGCCATAGCCCGAACCCATGATCTCAGGCCCGTTGATGGTGAAAAACTCCGCGTCGGATTCGTTGGCCACCGCTTGCGCCAATCGGGTCTTGCCTGTGCCCGGCGGACCGTGAAGCAGAACGCCTTTGGGCGGATCGACGCCCAGCCGCGTGAACAGTTCGGGATAGCGCAGCGGCAGCTCGACCATTTCGCGCAAGGCACGGATCGTTTCTTCCATGCCGCCGACATCATCGTAATTGACCCCTGCCCGCGGGTCGCGCGGCTCTTCAAACTCGGTGCGCAGCTCGACTTCAGTGGCCTCGTCAATATGGACGATGCCCTTGGGGGTGGTGGATGCGACAGACAGGCGAATTTGGGTCAACGCGTAAGCGGGTGCCCGCAAGAGCTGGCGCACATCGCTCGGCATGTTTTGAACCGGCTGTTGCCCGGTGGTCGCCACAAGATCGCCGGCGAGGAGCGGTTTGCGGAAGAAGTTGCGCTTCAAAGCCTGCGTTGGCCCTTGCAGCCGCATATCGCGCTGCGCGGGGGCAAACACTACACGGGTTGCCGGACGCGAATGGGCCGCGCGCACCTCCACATGTTCGCCAGATGCTGCCTCGGCGTTGCCGCGCTGGAGGCCATCAAGGCGTACCACGTCCAGCGTGTCATCTTCCGGATAGGCTGCCATGGCGATGGCAACGGTCTGGCGCTTGCCCTTGATCTCGACAATGTCGCCTTCGGCAATGCCCAGGCTCTGAAAGGCTGAACGCGGCACGCGCGCGATACCCTGCCCCGATTCCTCCTGCCGGGCGGCAGCGACTTGCAAGCGGGCTGAACGCGCGTCCGAAAGAGAGTCCGCATCTGCCATCAAAGATCCTCGCGCGATTCAGTCTCGTTAGAATGTACTGTGGCACAGCTAGGTTTACGCGCCGCGCAATGCAATCGGCGAGACAGCTTAACGCGCGATGGCGAGACCAGCGCATCAACCTGTGATTGCGGCAAAAAAAAAGCCCGGCACGAAGGCCGGGCTTGAAAGTTTGGGAGAGGATGCCTGAAAGGCACCTTGTCTGTATGAAGAGGGGGCCGCTTTTGTGCAAGTGCGAAAGCCGCATAGAACGTTGCAGAAACTGCAAGCAAAATCACGAAACGTTCGCTTTCGATCACAAATTTGAATGCTTTCTGGGTGTTTTTTGGGCACATGCCTATATTTAAGGCAGGTTTAGGCGCGATCGCAGTGTTGCACTGCATCACGACCACCGACTTATCAGCAGCCGCACTTCGCGTGCGCACAACGCTTAAGGCACCCGGTCATCGTGCCCATCGTCGCGAAGCGCAGTGGTGACACGCGCCGCCCAAACCATTAGGCGAAACAGATCTTGTCCCCCGGCTGATCGTGGCCGCAAAAGCAGGCGTTTTCTCCATGTCGAAGATTTATCCAGACGCGCGGGCCGCCTTGGATGGTGTCCTTGCAAGCAATACGCTGATCGCAGCGGGCGGTTTTGGCCTCTGCGGGATCCCCGAACGCCTGCTCGACGCCATAGTTGAGAGCGGCGTGACCGGGCTCACCTTTGCCAGCAACAATGCAGGCATCGACAATGAGGGGATCGGCAAGCTGCTGCGGACCAAGCAGGTCAGGAAGATGATCAGCTCCTATGTCGGCGAAAACAAGGAATTCGAACGCCAGTTCCTGGCGGGCGAGCTTGAGGTGGAATTCTGCCCGCAAGGCACTCTTGCAGAACGGATGCGTGCCGGAGGGGCAGGAATTCCGGGCTTTTTCACCAAGACAGGGGTCGGCACCCAGGTCGCCGAGGGCAAGGAACATGCAGAATTTCCCGACCAGGACGGTGTCATGTCGACCTACATCCTGGAACGCGGCATCTTTGCTGATCTTTCCATCGTCAAGGCATGGAAGGCCGATGAGACCGGCAACCTCATTTTCCGCAAGACCGCGCGCAATTTCAATCAGCCCGCCGCAACCTGCGGCAAGGTCTGCATCGCCGAAGTCGAGGAAATCGTGCCGGCCGGAGCGCTTGATCCTGACGCGATTCATTTGCCTGGCGTTTTCGTCAACCGCATGGTGCTGGGCGCACCATACGACAAGAAAATCGAGTTTCGCACAACCCGCGAGCGTGAAACCGCGTGACACAGGGCCGCCCCTTGAATGCGGCCTTAAGCCTCGGATGTCTTGCCCTTGCCGCGCTTGCGCTGTCCGGCTGCGTCGCGGCGGCCATTCCGGTGGTGGCGGGTGCGGCTGTGGCGCGCTCGGCAACTGATGGAGTTGATGCAAATCTGGACAGTGCCGCAGAACGCTCCGCGCGAATCGAGCCCCTGCCCGGTGCAGCACCCGGTGAAACAGGCGATGAGACGCCTGTCGGCACGCCCGCAACCAGGCCGAAACTCCTAACTGAAAGCCGCTCCCTCGCCCGCTTCTTTTCCTATGCCCGGCAGTGGGACGGCACGCGTTCAGCGGTCTTGTCCCAACCAGCAGCGCTCGACGGCAATCGGCGGGAATGCGAGAACACAGCGCCAGGCGTGTTGATCGACCTTGATCCCGCAGGCTCCGTCTTCGCGCCTCCCATGGCGATAACGGCTCCGCCACAAATGGTGACCGGCCTTGCGGAACTGCGCGCCAAAGGCGTCGCGATTGCATGGATATCCGAAGCATCAGCTGCGAATGCCGGCGACGTCCGTGCTGCGCTCAAGAGCAGCGGCCTTGATCCTGAATCGCGCGACGCCTTGCTGATGACCCGCTACCCCACTGATCGCAAACAGACCCGGCGCGATGACTTTGCCGCAGCCACCTGCCTTATCGCAATTGCGGGCGACGAACGGGCTGATTTTGATGAACTCTTCAGACACTTGATCAATCATGAGGCCGCCTACTCCCTCGAAAGGATCATCGGGGACGGCTGGTTTCTCGTGCCAGGCCTTATGACAAGCTCCACGATCACCTCCCCCCAAGACCCCAACCTCGCCGCCATGGAAGAGATGCAAGAATGACTGATACCGCGACACAAGCCGGATGGACCCGTGATAAAATGGCAGCCCGTGCCGCGCGCGAGCTTAAGGATGGCTACTATGTCAATCTGGGCATCGGCATTCCGACGCTGGTCGCCAACCACATCCCTGCGGGCATGCTGGTGACGCTGCAAAGCGAGAACGGCATGCTCGGCATCGGTCCATTCCCTTACGAGGACGAGGTCGATCCCGACCTTATCAATGCAGGCAAACAGACGATCAGCGAATTGCCGCACAGCGCCTATTTTGACAGCGCGACGAGTTTCTCCATGATCCGCGGCGGGCATATCGACCTCACCGTGCTGGGCGCGATGGAAGTCGCTGAGAACGGCGATATTGCGAACTGGATGATCCCGGGCAAAATGATCAAGGGCATGGGCGGCGCAATGGACCTGGTCGCGGGCGTCAAGAAGATCATTGTTGTGATGGATCACACCAGCAAGGCGGGCGATCCCAAGTTTATACCGGAATGCTCTTTGCCGCTGACCGGCGCGGGCGTGGTCGACATGATCATCACCAACCTCGCGGTGTTCGCGCGTTCGGACAAAACTTCCACATTCCAGCTAATTGAGCTCGCCCCGGGGGTGAGCGCCGAAGAGGTCGCCGCGCGCACAACTGCGGCGTACGAAGTAGCGCTTGTCTAGGGTTCCGCCAAACCCCGGCACGCCATGGCTGATGGTCGGAGCGGGCCTGTCCACACTTGCCGCGCTGTTGCATGTCGGCGTGATAATCGGCGGGCCCGAATGGTATCGTTTTTTCGGAGCGCCAGAGAGTTACGCGGTGGCCGCGTCGCGCGGGTCAATCATTCCCGCATTGGTAACCTGCGGGATTGCTGCGGTTCTTGCCTCATGGGCTCTCTTTGCCGCGTCCGGCGCTGGATTGATCGTCAGACTTCCCTTGTTGCGCATAGCCTTGGGCGCAATCGCCGCGATCTATCTTGCGCGTGGATTGCTGCTGATACCCGTAATCCTCTATGTGCCTTATCCGGAAGGCGCCTTTGATTACTGGTCCTCCGCGATTGTCCTGGTTTACGGAGGCGCTTACGCGATCGGTCTTTGGCGCGCATGGCCGACCCTGTCTTCGCCAAGCGCGGCCAATGCCTGATCTGTCTTCCCTAATCGACACCGAGTGTCCACCGCGTTAGACAGGCGGGGGATGGGATTGCTCTACACTTTTAAGTTTCTCCATTATCTGGGGATCATCCTGCTTGCCGGGAACATCACGGTCACCGCAGTGTGGAAGGTGTTTGCTGATCGAAACGGGCATTGGCGTATTCTTCAATTCGGCCAACGCCTGGTGACGGGAACGGATTTTGGCCTCACGATCCCCGGCATTATTCTGACGATGATCGGCGGTTATGGCACGCTGTGGGTGCTGGGCTATTCGCTTCTGGAGCCTGCCTGGTTGCTATGGAGCCAGATCATGTTCGTAGCGGCAGGGTGCATTTGGCTGTTCATCCTTGTGCCGATCCAGATCCGTCAGGCGCGGCTCGCCAATACGTGGACAGGGCAGGACGATGTGAGCGAGGAATATCATCGCCTCTCGCGCCGCTGGATCACCTGGGGACTGATCAGCACTGTACCGCTTTGCATTGTCTTGTGGCTGATGGTGGCGAAACCGATCTAGGGCGCTATAGCGCGCGGCATGACCGCATGGCTTGAAAGACCTCGCAATTCCAACGCGCCGCTGGCCGGGCTCAAAGTGCTGGAACTGGCCCGCGTTCTCGCCGGGCCTTACGCTGGCCAAGTGCTGGCGGATCTGGGCGCCGATATCATCAAGGTTGAGAGCCCCGAAGGCGACGGCACGAGGCAGTGGGGTCCGCCCTGGGTCACGCGCAAAGGCGCCGACGGTGTCGAGCGGCGTGAAGCGGCCTATTACCACGCGTGCAACCGGGGCAAACGTTCTATCATTGCCGACTTCAAGAGCGAGCGTGACCTCGCCAAAGTCAAAGCGCTGGCGCAGCAAGCCGATGTCCTGATCGAGAATTTCAAGACCGGGAGCCTCGCCAAGTTCGGCCTCGACTATGCATCACTCCGCAAGGGCAACAGTGGCCTTGTCTATTGCTCGATCACCGGCTTTGGCCAGACTGGACCACGGGCGCATGAGGCGGGGTATGATTTTGTCATTCAGGGCATGAGCGGTTTCATGTCGCTTACCGGCGAACCCGAAAGCTCGCCGGTCAAGATGGGCATCTCGATCTCCGACCTGTCGACCGGTATCTGGGCTGCCAACGGCATCCAGGCGGCACTCCTGATGCGCGCGCGCACGGGCAACGGCCAACATGTCGATATGAGCCTATTAGATTGCTCGGTCGCGTTGCTTTCAAACCAGGCGACCTATCACTTCACGACCGGCGAGAACCCGCCGCGCATGGGCAACGCCCACGCCCAGGTGGCTCCATACGGGGTTTACCCTGTGAGCGACGGGCACGTCATCCTTGCGCCCGCCAATGATCGCTTGTTCGCTAGGCTTATGGACGTGCTGGACAGGAAAACGCTAATCCAAGACCCGCGCTTTGTTGGCAATGGCGATAGGGTCACCAACGCCCCTACGCTGGATGCCCTCATCGCTGAGGCGACCGCCGCGTGGAGCAAGGCCGCACTGCTGGAGGCTTGCCACGGTGCAGGCGTTCCCGCCGGGCCGATCAACCGGCTCGACGAGGTCTTCGCCGATCCGCAAACCCTCGACCGTGGTATGAGAGTGGAACTTGGCGGGATGGCAGGAGTGCGCAGCCCGTTCGTCTTCTCCGATGCAGAGCTCGCGCTCGATGCGCCGTCACCGATGCTTGGCGAACACGATTAGGACAACAAGCGAGCCGCCCGCCGCCAGAGCCATTCGAGCGGACCCGGACCCACGCGCTTCACCCATGGGGGCGACCAGATCAACATCGCGGCAATCGGCAAAAAACTGAGCGCGAAGGCCTGAGCCCGGCTCACACTGCCGAACATCCCCATGCCCCAATCGGCAAAAATCGCCGCAAACACGATGCTGGTCGCGATGTAGTTGGTGAGCGAGAGCCTGCCCACCGCAGCAAGCGCCTTGGTTACCCCTCCATCCGAGGTGAGCAGAGCCATCACCAAAGAGGCGTAAGCCAGCCCCAAAAGCGTATCAAAGGGTGCCGAGATGATGAGTGCGGCCGGCCCGACCAAAGCGCCCGGAAACCCCGC
>JBCBKF010000102.1:0-8308 GCA_038522255.1 Pseudomonadota bacterium | reverse complement strand
CCTGGCGAAGACGGCACAGGAACAGCGCCCACCACGCCCGAACCCGCCGTGATTGACGAGCGCCAAGCCAATTTCAAAGCCGTCGGCAAAGCTTTCAAGGCTATCCGCACGCAGTTGGAAGGCACCCCCGATACCGGCGCTATCCTAATGGCTGCCAAAGATCTCAACGCCGCCGCGCTCAAGGTGGAGGGCTATTTTCCTGCAGGCACGTCGGTCGATGACGGCTACGACACCGAAGCGTTGGCGACGATCTGGGAAAAGCCCGAAGAATTCGAAAAGGCGCATCAGCGCCTTGTGGATGCAAGCGCACAAATGGTGACCCTCGCTGAAGCCGGTGATCTCGCCGTAATCGGTGATCAGGTCGGCGTGGTCGGCGGATCGTGCAAAAATTGCCATGACAACTTCCGCCTCGACACCGACTGATCCGCAGCCGACTGAACCCGAAGCCAAGCCCGCTCAAAGCGGCTGGCTGGCGGATCCATCGATCCGGGTATGGGACATCGCGGTGCGGTTGACGCATTGGGGCTTTGCTTTTCTCGTGCCAGCGCTGTGGTGGTCAGCGGAGAACTCGCAATGGGGTTTACACAAGCGCTTTGGTGTGACGCTGTTGGGCCTGCTGATCTTTCGAATTATCTGGGGTTTTATCGGCACACGGACCGCGCGCTTTGGCTCCTTTGTGAAAGGCCCGCGCGCGATTCTTGCATACCTCACCGGCAAAGCGGGCGCGGCGGCGGAATCGATCGGGCACAATCCCATGGGCGCGCTCAGCGTGCTGGGGCTTCTCGCATTCATGCTAGTCCAGGTGAGCACGGGCCTGTTTGCAGGCGATCCCTATGATGGGGCAACCGGGCCGTTGAACCCCCTGGTCGGCGTCGCAACCGCGGACGCGCTGACCCAGTGGCACGAATGGTTTTACTGGGTGGTGCTCGGCATGGTGGCGCTGCATCTGTGCGCGATCGCCTTTTACGGCATCGTAAAGCGCAATGACCTTGTGAGCCCGATGCTTTCTGGGCGCAAGATCGTGAAGGGCGAGGTCGAGGCTAACGAGGCCGCGCCCTGGGGCCGGTTTGCGCTGGCGGCAGGAGCGGCTGTGGGGGTTGCTCTATGGGTCGCTTACGGAGCCCCGCCGCTCAGCTAGCAGATGAGAGACGGGGCCGCCCTGGACTCAGCAGCGCGCTCGCGGGCCCGTCCACCTGCAAGTGCGATCACATCTGGTCGAGCATGTATTCCGCGCTCGACACCTTGAAGTCGCCGGGCGCTTCGACGTTGAGCTGTTCGACCACGCCATCATTGACGACCATCGAGAAACGCTGGCCGCGCGTGCCCATGCCAAACCCCGATCCGTCCATGGTTAGGCCAACCGCCTCGACAAATTCCGCATTGCCGTCGGCGAGCATGGTGATGTCGTCAGATCCGGCTGCCGAATTCCACGCGGCCATCACGAACGCATCGTTGACAGCTGTGCCGACGATTTCGTCCACGCCCTTGGCTTTTAGGTCTGCAGCCTTTTCGACAAAGCCGGGCAAGTGCTTGACCGAGCAAGTCGGTGTAAAGGCGCCGGGAACCGAGAACAGCGCGACCTTCCTGCCCGCAAAAAATTCGTTCGACTGGACCGGTTGGGGGCCTTCGGCGGTGGCCTTGATCAGGGTCACGTTAGGGAGCGTGTCGCCTACGGATATTGTCATTGCCTTGGTGTCCTTTTCCTCTCGGGACCCGGCCTTGTTGCGGGCACCAGCCTCTATAGAGAGCCTTGCGTAGGCGGCAACAATTACAGATATAAAGATAACTTTATATTTGCCTCTCAGAGGACGCGCCGCTAGGGCGCGCGGTGAGACTTACGGAGACAGATCATGGCCACAGCCGCCCTTTCCCACGAATACATCATCAAAGACATCGCGCTCGCGCAGTTTGGCCGCGACGAAATCGCGATTGCGGAAACCGAAATGCCCGGCCTTATGGCGCTGCGTGAGGAATATGGCGAAGCGCAGCCCTTGAAGGGCGCGCGCATCACCGGTTCGCTTCACATGACGATCCAGACCGCGGTGCTGATCGAGACGCTGACAGCGCTGGGCGCCGAAGTCCGCTGGGCGACCTGCAACATCTTTTCAACGCAAGACCACGCCGCTGCTGCGATTGCGGATCAAGGCATTCCGGTCTTCGCGATCAAGGGCGAAACGCTGGCCGATTACTGGGATTATGTGGGCCGCATCTTTGACTGGTCGACCGACAGCGAGCCCGATCTTACCGCCAACATTATCCTCGACGATGGTGGCGATGCGACGATGTTTGCGCTGTGGGGCGCGCGGATCGAAGCGGGCGAGGAAATGCCGCCGCCCGCGAACGCTGAGGAAATCGAGTTCCAGCGCGCGCTCAAAGCCTATGTGGCGGCAAAGCCGGGCTACCTCACCAAGAGCGTTCAGAACATCAAAGGCGTTTCCGAAGAGACCACGACAGGCGTCATGCGCCTCTATCAGATCGCCAAGCAGGGCAAGCTCCCGTTCCCGGCGATCAATGTGAACGACAGCGTCACCAAGTCGAAGTTCGACAACCTCTATGGCTGCAAGGAATCGCTGGTCGATGCAATCCGGCGCGCGACCGATGTGATGCTGGCGGGCAAGGTTGCCTGCGTTGCGGGCTATGGCGATGTCGGCAAGGGCTCGGCCGCCAGCCTTCGCGATGGCGGCGCGCGCGTCATGGTCACCGAGATCGACCCGATCTGCGCTTTGCAAGCGGCGATGGACGGCTACGAAGTCGTCTCCATGGATGAGGCGGTCAAGCGCGCCGACATCTTCGTCACCGCCACCGGCAATGAAGACGTCATCACCGGCGAACACATGAAGGCCATGAAAAACATGGCGATTGTTTGCAATATCGGCCACTTCGACAGCGAGATTCAGATCTCCGCACTCGACAATTATGAGTGGAAGGAAATCAAGGAAGGTACTGACATGGTCACCTTGCCCGACGGCAACAGCCTGCTGATCCTGGCCAAGGGCCGTCTGGTGAACCTTGGCTGCGCCACTGGCCATCCCAGTTTTGTGATGAGCGCAAGCTTTACCAATCAGGTGCTGGCGCAGATCGAGCTGTTCACGAAATCGGACGAATATGAAAACGACGTCTACGTCCTGCCCAAACACCTCGATGAGAAGGTCGCCGCGCTGCATCTTGAAAAGCTGGGCGTTCAGCTGACGCAGCTCAGCCAGAAACAGGCGGATTACATTGGCGTGCCCGCAGCTGGCCCGTTCAAGCCCGATCACTATCGCTACTGATCGTTTGCTCATAACGGTCTCGAAAATGCGCCTCGTTCCGGCAAAAGGAGCGGGGCGCGTTTGTTTTGTCCTTTCGCCGTTGCGAGGTGACCAAAGAGCGCGTAGCTAATGGATTGCATTAGAAGCAAGACGGGAGAGTGGCTGTGACAAAATCGGTGGTGGTGCTGGGCGTGGGTGCGTCCAACGGAGTAGGCGGGGCGCTGGCGCGGCGTTTTGCGCGCGAAGGGCTCCACGCGATCATCGCCGGGCGCACGCTGGAAAAGGTGGAGGCTGTGGCTGAGGTAGTCCGCGAGGCGGGCGGTTCAGCTGAGGCGGTTCGCACCGATGTGACGCAGCCCGAAGACCAGGACACTTTGTTCGCCACCGTCGCTGAGCGCGGAGAGGTTGCCGCAGTGCTCTACAATGCGGGCAACAACGCGATCATCCCGTTCGAGCAGCTTGAGGCGGAGACCTATGAGGCGTTCTGGCGGGTTGGCAATTTTGGCGCCTTCCTGACAGCCAAGCGGGCAATTCCCATCCTCAAAGCGCAAGGCGAGGGCAGCCTGTTCTTCACCGGCGCTTCGGGTTCGATGCGGGGCAAGGCGAACTTTGCCCATTTCGCGTCGATGAAAGCAGGCCTGCGCATGCTGACCCAGTCGCTTGCGCGTGAGTTTGGACCGGCAGGCGTGCATGTCGCGCATTTCGTGATCGACGGGGTTATCAATGGCGAGATGATCCAGAACCGCATCCCGCAATATCTGGAAAAGCTGGGCGAAGACGGCAGCCTTAAACCCGACGCGATTGCCGAGGCATTCTGGCATGTCCATACACAGCACCGTTCCGCATGGACGCACGAGCTGGACCTGCGTCCTTTCAAAGAAAACTGGTAATCGCCCGGCGCCCTGGGCGGCGCGTCGCTTGGTTGCGCCAATCGCCCGCTTTCGTTCACCCCTAGGTTGCATCGCCGCGCGCGGGCGCATAGCTCCCATTTCATGCAGATCACCCCGCTTGCCGCGGCTCTTATTGGGTTGGTGCTCGCTGCCTGGACGGTGGCGGGGGCGGCGCTTGTGTGGCGCTCTCAAGCCAAGGTTCGCCGGGCGCAGGCCTTGCGCACATCTTTGGGACGGATGCAATCCCTGCTTGATAGCGCGCCCGCTATCCCGATGCTGGTGCGGGTTGATGGCCGGATCGAAGCGCCGGAACGGCTGGCGCGCTGGCTCGGTTTTGCGCAAATGCCGCAATACCTCTCAGAACTCGCGCGTGACGATGGTCTGTCGCCCGCTCAGGTGGAAGAGCTCTCGCAAAATGTCAGGCTCACGCAGAAGAGCGCCGCGCCTTTTCAGATGGCGCTGACACTGCCGGGCAGCGATCGCGCCCTTGCTCTGCATGGCACTCTTGCTGATCCACAGGTTTCGCCGGGCGGCGCAGCGTTGGTGTGGGTGTTCGACTTTTCGGACAGCGAGAGCGAGCTTGGCCGCTTGCGCCAGACCGCCGCGCGCGCCGAGGCCGACTTTGCAGCGCTGATCGGATTGATTGAAGCGGCCCCCATGCCCATGTGGTTTCGCGACAGGACAATGGCGATCCAGCTGGTCAATGCGGCCTATGTCGAAGCGGTGGCGGCGGGCAGTGCGGAAGCCGTGGTGCAAGGCCAGATCGAGCTACTGGAGCCCGAAGGCGAGCGCAGCCCGGCTGACATTGCTCGCGAAAGCCTCGCGCAGCAACGCAAGACCGAACGCACCGTCGCTGCAACCATACACGGCGCGCGGCGCACCTTGCGGGTGAGCGACCTGCCGCTGGGCAGTGATGGTGTGGCAGGCTATGCCATCGACATTGAAGAGCAGCAGCAAGTGCTGCGGGAATTTCGCGCCTACCGCGACGCCCAGCGCGCCATGCTGGATCAGCTTTCCATCAGCGTGGCGCAGTTCGATGGCGATGAGCAGCTAACTTACGCCAACCTGCCGTTTCGCCGCCTGTTCGAACTGGGCGCTGAAATTGGAGATGGCAACGAAGCGGGCGCGCTGGCATTTGAGCGGTTCCTGTCCGAGGCGCGCGAACGGGGCCGCACCCCCGAAGTGCGCGACTTTCCCGAATGGCGCCGCGAACACGCCGAATGGTTCGATCAGCCGGAAACGAAGGAAGAGAACTGGCCGCTGCCCGGTGGCACCTATTTGCGCGTGGTCGCGCAGCCAATGCCCGATGGCGGGCTCGTCATGCTCGCCGAGGATCGCACGGAAAGCCTCGCTCTATCGGCTACGCGCGATACCTTGCTGCGCACCCGTACGGCGACGCTTGATAGCCTCTTCGAAGCGCTCGCCATCTTTGCCCCGGATGGTTCGGTCCAGCTCTGGAACCGCAGCTTTGCGCCCACCTGGGGGCTGACGCCGGAATTCCTCGACACCCATCCCAGCGCCCAGGTCTTGCTGGACGCGATCGGCGAGAATCTGGTGCGTTCAGACGAAGCCGGGCAAATCGGTGCGGTCGTGCGTGCGGCAACGCTTGATCGTCAGGAAAAGAATGGCCAGGTCGACTTGGCAGACGGTCGGACCTTGCGCTTTGCCGGTGTTCCTCTGCCTGATGGCAATGGTCTGTTGACCGTCCTCGACATCACCGATTCCGAAAAGGCTGAAAAAGCGCTGCGCGAGCGGGCTCAGGCGCTGGAAGAGGCAGACAGCGTCAAAACCCGGTTTCTTGCAAACATGTCCTACGAATTTCGTAATCCGCTCACCACAATCCGGGGCTTTGCCGAAATGCTGGCGAGCGGGGCAGCGGGGGACCTCAAACCGTCCGCACAAGAGTATGTCGATGCAATCCTGACATCGGTCGGCCAGTTGACGGACCAGGTTGAAAACGTTCTCGATCTCTCGCAGAGCGAAGCGGGGCTGCTCCCTATCACCAAGGAAAAGATTGCGCTTCTGCCGTTCGTGACCCAACTCGTTCGCGATCGTGAGACGGCGATCATTGATGCAGGGCTTGGCCTTGATCTCAAGGGCCGCAAGGGGCGCATCGCCATGGCGGACCCCAGGCAATTGGGCCGAGCGGTCGGAAATCTGCTTGACAACGCGATCAAGGGGACCCCGCGCGACGGTCAAATCCTGATAGACCTTCCCAAGCCCGGGCCGGGCGATGAATGGAGCGCGGCAATCGTGATTTCGGACAACGGCAAGGGCATGAGCGCAGAGCAATTGCGCCGTGTCCAAAACGTCGCCAATGGCGCAAGCGATGGCGATATCGCTGCCCGCAACGGCCTTGGCATACCGCTCGCAAGGCAATTGATCGAAGCGCATGGCGGGACGATCGAGCTTGCAAGCGAGGAGGGCGTGGGCACCACCGCGATCATCCGCCTGCCATGACCGCGTCTGCGCCTGAGCCCGCCAAGACGCCTGAGACCATGCGCATTGAGCTGCCTGACGTGGCAGCGATGGAGCGCTATGGAGCGCGCATTGCGGGCGTTTTGCGCAAAGGCGACGTGGTGGCGCTTGACGGCGGGTTGGGTGCGGGGAAAACCACGCTGGCAAGAGCGGTTCTGCGGGCGCTTGGCTATAGGGATGAAGTGCCATCGCCCACGTTCACCCTTATCGAGGCCTACGATGCGCCGCCGCTGCGCCTGCCGGTGGCCCACGCAGATTTCTACCGGCTCGAAGACCCGAGCGAACTCGTCGAGATCGGCCTCGACGATTACCGCGAAGGCGCAGCGCTGATCGTGGAGTGGCCCGATCGCGCCGGCGGTTTTGCGCATGAGGCCGCGTGTCTTAAAATCACGCTCGAACCTGCGGAGGAAGGCAGGATTGCGATTGCGAGCGGCGGGCCGGATTGGCTAGGGCGGATGCCATGAACGAATGGCCGCACGGTTTGCATGAATTCCTCCGAGTAGCAGGCTGGGAGGACGCGGATATTGACGCAATCCCTGGCGATGCGTCTTTCCGGCGCTATTTCCGCCTGCGCCGTGGCAAGGGCAAGGGACCTGATGAACGAGCGATGCTGATGCATGCTCCGCCCCCGCAGGAAGACCCGGTGCCATTTCTGAAAGTGGCTGACTGGCTGCACCAGCACGCCATGCGCGCGCCCGAGATCTACTTCAGCGAGCCGGACGCAGGCTGGGTGCTGCTGGAGGATTTCGGCGACGATCGCATGCGCGACTGGATCGACACGCATCCCGACGAGGAAACGCTCGCTTACAAAGCCGCGATTGATGCGTTGGTGGAACTGCATAAGCGCCCCGCTGGTCCGTTTCCTGAATACGACATGCCCACTTATGTGCGAGAGGTAGCGCTGTTTACCGATTGGTTTTGCCCCGCGCAGGGTCTGAGCGTTGACGCGTCCGGCTATATCGCGGCCTGGGAAGAGGCGCTGGCGCCATTGTTGAGCCAGGATAAGCCGCGCGTGACGGTGCTGCGCGATTATCATGCGGAAAACATCATGCTCTTGGGCGGCAATCCGGGTGCGCCGCAGGGTCTGATCGATTTTCAGGACGCGCTCACCGGCCACCCGGCGTACGATCTTGTTTCATTGCTGCAGGATGCGCGCCGCGATGTCGCGCCCGAACTCGAAGCTGCCATGCTGCAACGTTATCGCGAGCGCGCTCCGACCGATGCCGAATTCGAAGCGGATTACGCGCGTCTGGGAGCGCAGCGCAACGCCAAAATTGTCGGCATTTTCTCACGGTTGAATATGCGCGATGGCAAGCCGCGTTACCTCGCAATGATTCCGCGTGTCTGGGCGGCGATGGAGCGCGACCTGGCGCATCCCGCGCTTGAGCCGGTGGCGCGCTGGTTTGACGCCAATATCCCCGATGAATTGCGCCAGAGCGGCGGAGGGCACATCGCATGAGCGGCTTGGCCAGCGACACGGCCATGGTGATGGCGGCAGGGCTGGGCAAACGGATGCGTCCGCTCACCGCAGCCACGCCCAAGCCGCTGGTGCGCGTGGCGGGCAAAGCCTTGGTCGACCATGCGCTGGATCGTCTGGATGAAGCGGGCGTTGCGCGCGCGGTTGTCAACGTGCACTATCTTGCCGATGCGCTTGAGGCCCACGTGCTTGAACGTCGTTCACCCCGCGTCATC
>JBCBKF010000101.1:0-8329 GCA_038522255.1 Pseudomonadota bacterium | reverse complement strand
GCCGCCTCCGCCGCCGTGCAATACCGGCCCCTACACGGTCTATTTCGACTTCGATCAGTCGGATATCACGGACGGAGCTGCGACAATCCTCAATCAGGCGGTGACTTCATACGCTAATTGCGGAACCGCGAGCATCATGCTGGCAGGACACACGGACACGGCTGGCCCGAAAACCTACAATATAGGTCTTGCCGAACGCCGTAACGAAGCGGTGCAGGCCTATCTGGTCGGTCGTGGAATTCCGGGCGCCCGGATCATGTCGGAAGCCTTCGGGGAATCTGACCTTCAAGTCCCGACCGACGATGGCGTTCGTGAGCAAAAGAACCGCCGCGTTGTTGTGACCTACGGTCCGAACTCGGGCATGTAAGCCAAGCGTCGAAGTTCGCTTTAAATAAAAAGGGGCTGGAGCAATCCGGCCCCTTTTTTTGCGACTTCTCCTGCGATCGAAGCTGGCATCACTTGCTCTTTTGAGACTTCGGATTTCCTTCTTCCAAACGAACGGACCCGGCTAAAACCAACCTCAATCATGATGATGGCCACGCTCCCCCGTCCACCGCGTATCGCCGTGGCACACGGCGGATCCATCCATCGCAAGCGAATTTTATTCGGCAAATTCTAGTTCGGGTTCACCGGCACGAGAGGCTCGCTCGACAACACTTCGGTTAGCTCTGGGCACCAATCGCAGCGCCAGGAGAAGAAATACGAAGCCGAGCGGCGTGATCCAGAATGTCGACAAGACGCCAATACTTAGGTTGCCGCCGTTAAGAGCAGAGACATATCCAGCCGTGAACGGCCCGAGGGCAAGCCCGACGAGAGTTGTCGCCAGGAAAAAGGTGGCAGTTGCTGTCCCTCGCATCCTGGGCAATACAAGCGCCTGGCTGCTAGCGGCTGCTGCACCAAGCGCCGAAGCGGCGAGCGCGCCAACCAACACATTGAGCACAGCGAAGACGATGAAGCTCTGTGTCGTGAATTGGATGATGGCGAAGGGGAGTGGGCTCAATAGACCGAAAAGAATGACCCAGATGCGTCCTGCCGATGTACGGGCAAACAGGAAGTCGGCCATGCGTCCGCCAAGGACAACGCCGAGGAAACCACCGACAGCGCCGCCACCGCCAAGCCAAAAGCCGAGTTCCCCCTTGGAGAGGTCAAAGATGCGTTCCGCGTATGGCGCCCCCCAATAGGACATCGAGTACGCCATGAAAGCGACCGTTCCATAGCCAAGGATCGTGCACAAAAAGGCGGGCGACCCCCACGTCAGTGCGAAGGTGGGATAGTCGCGCACGCGCAGCGCGCTCGCCCAACAAAACACCGAGTAATATCCGATGGCTAGCAAAAACCACTGGTCGGTCACAGGAGGCAGTACAATGCCGGTCGCGAAAGCGAGCGCTGCGACGATGACGCCTTCACCAGATCCCAATAAATGAGTAATCCCAGCGGCGGCGAGCATGGCGGCACAGAAGACCGCAATGTTAATCGCAAACGCTGCCGCACCGCGCTGCGCGGCGCCAAAGAAAGTGAAGCCCGGGATAACGGTGAAAAGCTCGGTGAAGAAGCCGTGAAAAGGGCGCGGGTTCTCTGGGGTCGCAAGCCCATCGATTGCACCCCTTATCGGCTCTCGTAGTGTAAGCACCCAAAGTGCGAGGAGAAGCCCGGGCATTCCCACCGCGATAAAGGCGACTTGCCAGCCGGCCAGCCCCAGCATCCCCCCATCAGGAAATGCCGCATTCCACTGATCGACGATAATTCCTCCGATCGCGAGCGATACACCCCCGCCGATGTAAATGCCGGAAGAGTAAATCGCGAGCGCCGTTGCACGCAGCCTGGTCGGAAACCAGTCCGAGATCAAAGAATAGGCCGAGGGGCTGGCCGTCGCTTCTCCCACGCCAACTCCGATACGAGCGACCGTCAAGGTTGCCGCGTCACGTGCAAAACCAGACGCTGCGGTCATCGCCGACCACAAAGCCAGGCCAAGGGTCATCAATCGCACCCGTTTCCAACTATCCGCCAGCTTGCCAAGTGGAATTCCGAAGAGCGCGTAGAATATCGCGAATGCGGTGCCGTAAAGAAAACCGAGATAGGCGTCGTCGACCCCGAGATCTCTCTGGATATCATTCGCTAGGATCGACAGGATCTGTCGATCGATGAAATTGAGCACATATACGAGCACGAGGACGCTCAGCGCGTACCAGCTGTAGGCCGGGACGGATTGTTGCTCCGCCGGCTCTTGCGCCGCGATCGTATCTTTCACGAAATTTCCCCTAACCCTGCTTAACCACGCAACGCTGTGGCTGTTTGGCTTTATTCTGCGTAGACGGTGCTATCGGCAATCCCGGCCTCGGCAAAACCCTTTTTGCGCAATCGGCAGGAATCGCACAGGCCGCAGGCATAGCCATCCGGCGTAGGATCGTAACAAGACCAGCTCCACGCTGGATCCAAACCTAGCCTTGCGCATTCCTTCGCGATGTCGGCTTTGGTCAAGTGCTGCAAGGGTGCGTGGATCGTGAACGGTGCGCCTTCGACGCCCGCTTTCGTGCCCAACCGTGCTGTTTGCGCGAAACTCTCGATGAATTCCGGGCGGCAATCGGGATATCCGGAATAATCAAGCGCGTTGACACCGATAAAGACGTCGCGCGCACCCGCAGCTTCCGCGCACGCCGTCGTCAGCGCTAGAAACACCAGATTTCGGGCCGGTACGTATGTCACAGGGATATCGTCGCCCACGCCGTGTTTTGGCACATCTATCGCGTCGGTTAAGGCTGATCCGCCAAACGCCCGCAGATTAAGCGCAATCTCAATCTGACTTGTCAGATCGAGCTTGGCCGCAATCCGCCTCGCTGCCTGCAATTCCAGCTTATGTCTTTGTCCGTAGTCGACGCTCAAGGCGCGCACATCAAAGCCTTGCTCCTGCGCCAAGGCGGCCGTGACCATTGAATCGAGGCCTCCCGAAAGCAAAACGACAGCAATCGGACGCGCGGCAGTTTCCTCTGTTTCCACTATAGTCATGTCAGCCATAACCCCCACGCGCTAAGCGCACAGGCCTACAAAGGCAATCGCCTTGGCCAATCCTAACATGAGCCGGTTCGGCGAGCCTCGGCTGCGAGTTCAAAAGGGAGGCCAGAGGCAATTCCGATGCTCTCGATCTGAACGAGCGCGCCATTTTCGCGGCGAATATTGGTTCGGCCGTAGCCAGCCCCTTTGCAGGTGTACTGCACTGTAACTTCTGACGCCGTCTCCTCAATCACGATCTGATTGCAATTCGACTGGCTGTGCTGCAGCTGGATGAGCTCCATGCCAGTCTTTAGACAGATCTTTTGCCGGCCCGATCCATCACGGTAATTCACGGTCCACTCCCCTTTGCTCAGTCCACTCAGCATTTCGAGGCCAAGCGACTGGGCTGCCAAAGGAAGCGAGGCAGTCAAGAGCAGGGCGCTCACGAAGACGGCAACGGGTCTCAGCAGACGAACTTCTGTGGTTTTCATAAGGTGCACTCGGGCAGATGACGTCAGCAAAGACTAGGAATTAGCGGGCGGACTGCGTCCAACTGCCCTGTGATAGTGATAAATGGTTAAAGGCCCAGCGCAAAGGCGCGCGAACAGAACGCGCAATCAACCTCGATCACGCCTGCGTCATTTCTCATCGCTTCCTGCTCTTCCTGGGGAAAGCGGGCGATGATTGTTTCGTAGTAGTCCGCTGTGCACCGGCAACCACGCGACAGGTCAGCGCCTGGCTGGATGCGGATTTCGTCCTCTTCGTGGAAAAGCCGCCAGACCATTCCCTCCATCGAAAGCGCCGGATCAAGCAATTCCGCGTGGCTGATCGTGCTCGAAAGCGCCGCGACATGCTCCCAGTCAGGATGATCCATACGCACGTGCAAACGCTCCCGACCTTCTTCGCCATCCGCCAGGTGCTGGACCAGAAACCCGGCGGCCAATCGTCCGCCTTTCCCAGAACGGCTGGCGACGCGGATCAGGGTGGGCACCTGTTCCGATTGCGTGAAATAGGCCTCACATGCCTGCGCCAGCGTGTCGCCTTCGAGCGGGACGATACCTTGATATCGCTCCGTCATGCCGGTCCCGCTGTCGGTTTCGAACGTGATGGCGAGATAGCCGGTGCCAAACAGCGCGCTTAACGAGGTATTGGCACCAAGACCTGCGAGAGCCTCTTCATCATAATCCGCATAGCCGCGCATCGAACCGTCCCGATAATCGCAAACCAGGAGGCGAACCACGCCTTGCTGGGTCTGCGCCTGCATCGTGATTTGCGCGTCCTTGCCCTTCAGGAGGCCGCCCATAAGCGCGCACAGAACCAGAGCCTCTCCAACCAAATGCGTAATCGGCGCCGGGTAATCGTGCGCGGAAAGCACTTCGTCCACCACTCGATCAAGCCGCACAACGCGGCCGCGAGCGTTACGGCCCGGCAGGGTAAAGCCAAGGAGTGTGTCGGCGAAAGTCTCTGTCTGAATTTCCATGCGGGCTATATGGGAACGCGCAAAGCCGCTGAAAACTCCGTCGCCTCAAATCGATCAGCCCAGCAAGCCAAAACTCCAAAGAAGCACGGACTTTTGGGCATGGATACGATTTTCGGCTTCGGCAAAGACGAGCGAATTAGGCGCTTCGAACACCTCTTCGCTCACCTCCTCCCCGACATGGGCAGGCAGGCAGTGGAGGAACACGGCATCGGGATTGGCCTTGGCCATCAGCGCTGCATTGACCTGGAAGGGCTCCATCGCCGCGCGTTTTTCGTCTGCGTCGGCCTGGCCCATTGAGATCCAAGTATCCGTCACCAGAACGTCAGCGCCCTGCGCCGCTTCGGCAGGGTCGTGCGTGAGCGTCACCTGCGCACCTCCCGCTCTGGCCATTTCGACGAACTCGGCATCAGGCTCAAACCCGGCCGGTGTTGCGACGCGGACATTGAATTTCATCAAGCCTGCGGCTTCCAGGATCGAATGCAGCACGTTGTTGCCATCTCCGAACCAGGCGAATTCCAGGCCGGGCAGCGCCTTGCCGTGTTCGATTACAGTCAGAAGGTCAGCGACAATCTGGCAGGGGTGCGAACGATCAGTGAGCCCGTTTATTACTGGGACGCTGGCGTGGCGAGCCATTTCCTCAATCTTTGCGTGATCATCGGTGCGCAGCATGATCGCATCGACCATCCGGCTAAGCACGCGCGCGGTATCCGCAATCGATTCGCCGCGGCCCAGCTGGCTTGAGCCAGCCTCGAGGATCAGCACCGAGCCGCCCAGCTGGCGCATCGCCATGTCAAAACTGACGCGTGTGCGGGTTGAATTCTTCTCAAACACCAGCGCCAGCACGCGGCCTGCCAGCGGTGCATCAGCGTCCACACGACCCTTTGGCCAATCGGCGCGCGCGGCCTTGCGATCAATCGCATCGGCAATCATGGCAGCGATCGCGTCAGCTCCGGCATCCCCGAGATCGAGGAAGTGCTGCACTGCGGGCGCGGTCATGCTGGTTCGGGCAGCTTGAAACTCGCCGCGCCGGCGGAAAGCTTCTCGAAGAATTCGTCAATTTCCGCATCGCCAATCACAAGCGGTGGGATCACCCGTAAGGTCTTGTCGCCCGCCGCTACCGTCAGCAATTGGTGATTGTCGCGCAGGTGCACAAAAAACGGCCGGCTCTCGACCTTCATCTTGAGGCCAAGCATCAGGCCCTTGCCCCGCACAAGCTCAAACAGTTCCGGATAATTGCCGATGAATTGCTCAAGCCGTGCGCGCACGCGCTCGCCCTTTTCAGTAACCTCAGCGAGGAATTTCTCGTTCGCGACCGCTTCGATCACCGCGCTGCCCGCCGCCATGCCGAGCGGGTTACCGCCATAGGTTGAGCCGTGCGTGCCAAAGGTCATGCCGCGCGCCGCTTTCTCTGTCGCAAGGCACGCGCCCAGTGGGAAACCGCCGCCCAGCCCCTTGGCCGAGGCGACAATATCGGGCGTGATACCATAGTGTTCGTACGCGTAAAGCTTGCCGGTGCGCGCCATGCCGCACTGCACTTCATCAAGCACCAGCATCAGATCGTGTTCATCCGCCAGCGCGCGCAGGCCCTGCATGAATTCGTGAGATGCGGGGCGGATGCCGCCTTCGCCCTGGATCGGTTCCACCAGAAAGCCCGCCGTGTTGGGGCCGACCAGCGCCTTCGCGGCTTCCAGGTCGTCGAATTCGGCATATTTGAACCCGTCGAGCAGCGGTGAGAAACCGTGGTGCATTTTCGCTTGGTTCGACGCGCTGATCGTCGCCATTGTGCGACCATGAAAGGCGTTGGTGAACGTGATCATCTCAAACCGGTTCGCGTCCCCCTCGTCGCCGCCATTCTGATGATAGGCACGCGCGCATTTGATGGCGGTCTCCACCGCTTCAGCGCCCGAATTGGTGAAAAACACTGTGTCGGCAAAGGTGTGATCGACAAGCTGCTGGGCGAGGTGTTCCCCTTGCGGACTGCCGTAAAGGTTCGAGACGTGCATAAGCGTCTCCGCCTGCCTCTGGATCGCCTCGATCAGCCCGCGATGCGAATGGCCCAGCAGATTGACCGCAATCCCACTTGCAAAGTCGAGGTAGCGTGTGCCGTCCTCGTCGATAAGGTGGCAGTGATCGCCCTTTACGGGCCGGACATCGCAGCGCGGATAGGTTGGCATGAGTGGCGTAATCGACATCGAAACAATCCCGGAAAATCCGAGGCTCACAAAGGGCCTCGTGCAAAAACAAATGGCGACCCTTTTGCAAGAGCCGCCACCGTTATTAATAAGGCCGCTCCCGCATCGGGTCAAACGGCGCAATATGTGCTGAGGACTTATCCTTGCACGGGCACCAGATTGACCGCTGAATATTTGCCCCGTCGGTCCACTTCGAGGTCGAACTCGAAGCGCTCACCTTCGTTGATGGCGGTAAGGCCAGAGCGTTCGACCGCGCTGATATGGACAAAGGCGTCCGGCTGGCCGTCATCGCGCACCAGAAACCCGAAGCCCTTCGTCGAATTGAAGAACTTCACGGTGCCGGTGGCTTTTTCCCCGGTCAGTTCCCGCTTGGGAGGTCCTGCCTGAGGGGCCGCGACGACCTCTCCTACTACCTGGAGGTCTTGCGCGGATACCTTTCCGCCGCGATCCACCAGGTTGAATTCCAGTTCCTGCCCCTCCGCAAGGCCTTCAAGGCCAGCGCGCTCAACCGCGCTAATATGGACGAACACGTCCTCACCGCCGGTTTCCTGCTGAATAAAGCCGAAGCCCTTTTGGCTGTTGAAGAATTTCACCGTGCCTTTGCCGGTACCAACGACCTGCGCGGGCATGCGGTTACCGCCACCGCCACCGCCACTGCCGCCGCCTCCGCCGCGACTTCCGCCAAAGCCACCGCGATCACCGCCGCCGCCGCCGAAGCCGCCGCGATCACCACCGCCGCCGCCGAAGCCACCACGATCACCACCGCCGAAGCCGCCGCGATCGTTTCCATAACTGGGGGGAGGGAAACTATCCTGGCCACCGCCGAAAGGATCGAAACCATCTTCGCCGAATCCGTCGCGCTTATCCCGACCGCGCCGACGTCCTCTATCGTAACCCATAACTCAGTACGTACCCTGTCAAACTGCCCACCCTCCAATGCACCGGTGACCTGGACAGTAAGCCGAACCATGTGCAGGTGGCGAACCAGACAACCCAGCCCCACCGTTCGATATCGGTCATAGCGTACAAACACTTCGCTGGCGAATGATTTAACCGACTTGATAGTTTTCTCGCAGTTTTATGACATTTTCGAACCGCGCCGCAGTATCTCGTGCACGCGCCGCGTGTATTGGGGCAAAACCTTGCATAAAGTGTCTTCGCCAGCGATCAGATGCATGGTTTGCGGCCCGCCAAAGCGCGTCGAGCACGGGCCCAAAAGCGATCAATTGCGAATCGGTCCGCCCCTTGGCCAAGAGGCGCGGTTGGTCGTATGAGAACGCAAAAACAACCGGAGGTTTAAGGGATGAGCGCTTTTCGCCAGCTATCGGACAAGGTCTATGCCAGCCCGCAGATCGATATATCCGACCTCGTAAAGGCCAGGGCCGAGGGCATCACACTGGTGATTAACAATCGTCCCGACGGCGAGGAACCCGGTGCGCTGCAAAGCGACGAGATGGCCGCTGCCGCCAGAGCGGAAGGGTTGGATTACATTGCGATCCCGATCGGGCATTCAGGTTTCAGCGAGCCGCAGATTGACCAAATGATCACCGCGCTTGAGCAATGCAGCGGCGCGGCGCTGGCCTATTGCCGTTCGGGCACGCGCTCAACTCTGCTGTGGGCGCTGGCACAGGCCAAATCTGGCGAATCGCCCGACGCTATCGCCCAGGCC
>JBCBKF010000100.1:0-8374 GCA_038522255.1 Pseudomonadota bacterium | reverse complement strand
AATGTAGGTTCTCAAGCAAATCAGGCGCTGCGGCCTATTCTCGACACCGCTTTTGCCCTCGATGAAAGCCAGCCACAGCTCGATATTCTGGTGCCTGGCTCCCAGTTTCTGGTGTACGATGTGACCAGCATCGTGGTATCCACCGCGCCGCCTTTGGCGGAAATACGCGAGCGAGTGGAGAACGATCTCAAGCTGTTGCAGGCTAGCGATCAGGCTCTGGCCGCTGCCAACCGCATCATGGAAAAAGCGCGCGCCGACATCAGCCTTGCCCAGGCGTTGACACAGGAGGAGATTGATCTGCCTCCTTCGGACACGGTGACGCTCGCGCGGGCGGAATTGGAGCAATTGCGTGCGCGCGGAAATGTTCCCCCGGCCCTGGCGCTGTTGTTCAGCATGAGCGAAGGCACGATCAAGCGGCTTGAGGCTCCCGGCAATCAGGGCTGGATCCTGATTGCTCTGGACGAAATCACCCCTGGCGAAGTCCCCGAGGATAGCCCGGTCATCGCGCAGTCACAGCAACAGCTCAGCGCCAGCCTGAGAGCGGAATATTCCGAGCAGATGATCAGCGCCATGCGCGATGAAGTTGGGGTGGAAACCAATGCGGACGCGCTTGAATCCGTGCGCAAGCAGCTTTTGGGCGAAAGCTGAGCCCGCGTTCTTGCGCGCCGGACACCCCCAACGCTGTGACTACGCCCTCGCCTGAAACCGATCCTCTAAGCGCTCCCTCTTCAGACGCTCCGCTTGGCGCGGCCGCTGCAGCGGCTGCTCTGGCGGATGGTCAGCCCGCGCTGGTCTGGCGCACGATGATCGCGGACAGCGATACGCCGGTGGGTGCAGCGCGGCGCTTGATGGAAGAGGGGCGCGGCGACTTCCTGCTCGAATCGGTCGAAGGCGGCGAAGTGCGTGGGCGCTACAGCCTGCTTGGTCTGGACCCCGACCTGGTCTTCCGGGCGAACGCATCCAGCGCCGCGATCAACCGTCAATGGCGCACCGATCAGCACGCTTTTGAACCGTGCGCGGGAGACGCGCTCACCGAATTGCGCGCACTCGCCGCGACCTGCCGGATCGATGTGCCCGATGCGCTGCCGCCCGCGCTGGCCTGTCTGGTGGGATATTTCGGATACGAGACGATTGGGCTTGTCGAAACGCTCCCGCGGGCGGATCCCAGCGAACTCGCTTTGCCTGACATGCTGTTCGTGCGCCCGACTTTGATTCTGGTGTTTGATGGGCTGACGGACGAGCTATTCGCGATTGCCCCGCTATGGCCTGACGCGGCATACCGCGCCGCGCCAGAACGCGCCGTTGCGCGGGCTGGAGAGCGCCTGGACGACGCTTTGCGCGCGCTGAGCAAGGCTGCCCCGCCCTCCCCTCGCGCCGCGCCCGACACCGTCTTGCCAGAGCTAGAACCCGTGATGGCGGGTGATGAATACAGGGCCATGGTCGCCCGCGCGAAGGAATACATCGTCGCCGGAGACATTTTTCAGGTGGTGCTCGCGCAGCGATTTACCTGTCCATTCGCGCTTCCCCCGCTTGAATTGTACCGGGCGCTGCGGCGGGTGAACCCCTCGCCCTTTCTCTATTTCCTCGATCTGCCAGGCTTTGCGATCGTCGGGTCAAGCCCAGAAATCCTTGTTCGCGTGCGCGGCGGCGATGATGCAGGTGGTGGCGGGCGCGAAGTCACGATCCGCCCGATCGCAGGGACGAAACCGCGCGGGGCCACGCGCGCGCAGGACCAAGCCAACGAAGCCAGCCTGCTGGCCGATCCCAAAGAGCGCGCGGAGCATCTCATGCTGCTTGACCTGGGGCGCAACGATGTCGGACGGGTGGCCAAGCGAGGGAGCGTCAGTGTCACTGACAGTTTCGGGATCGAACGCTACAGTCATGTCATGCATATCGTCAGCAATGTCGTGGGGGAACTTGCCGAAGGGTGCGATGCTCTCGACGCACTGTTTGCAGGCTTTCCCGCCGGCACCGTCTCAGGCGCGCCCAAGATCCGCGCTTGCGAGATCATCGCCGAACTCGAACCCGAAACCCGCGGCGCCTACGCCGGCGGCGTCGGATATTTCGCGCCTGACGGATCGGTTGATAGCTGCATTGTCCTGCGCACCGCTGTCGTGAAGGATCAGGTGATGCACGTTCAGGCCGGCGCAGGGATCGTTGCAGACAGCGATCCGGACTACGAACTCGCGGAGTGCCGCGCCAAAGCGGGTGCCCTTATCGCGGCTGCAAGCGAAGCGATCCGGCTCGCCAGCGAACCGGGATATGGCCAATGAGGACGGCGAGCAGCGCCCTTTGCCTCATGTCCGCCCTTTCGCTGGCGGGCTGCAGCGATAAGCCGGCAGGCGAACCGGTGGTGACAGTGGATCTGGGCGATGAAGGAGGCATTGCGCCTCTGGGAGCACCGGTTGCGGATGGCGAGGTTCCGGTAAACGATGCGCCTTTGATAGCGCCGATCAACTCGGCCTGCTCGCAAAAGGTGTTTGAAAGTATCGATCTTACGCATTGTGTCGCGGATCCGGCCAAGCACACGATCCGCGCAGTTTATGGGCCTGCAACCAATGCGGGCGAAGAGCCGCGCGCATTCGGAACGCTCGATGCCTTTGCCGAAACGGTGGCAGACAACACCATCGCCTTTGCCATGAATGGCGGGGCATTTAGCGACGACTTGAAACCGCGCGGCTATCTGGTGAGCGCGGGCGAACGACTATCCGAACTGGACCGGGGACCGGGCGACGGAAATTTCTACATGAAGCCCAACGGGGTGTTCTTTGGCTCTGCGGGGCGCTGGCAGATTCTGACGACCGACCGCTTTTTCAGCACCGTGCGCGATCGTCCGCGCTTTGGCACGCAGTCGGGTCCGATGCTGCTTGTCGGCGGCAAGCTTGGCGATGCGATCAGCGAGAACGGCAATTCGCGCGCGATCCGAAACGGGGTGGGCGTTGACGCGGATGGCAAGGCACATTTCGTCATCTCCGGCGCACCGTTGAGCTTTGGCCAATTGGCGCGTTATTTCCGCGACGAGGTGAAGGCAAAACAAGCGCTATTCCTCGATTCCAATTCCTCCTCGCTCTGGGACCCGGCCACGGGCCGTATGGATGCCGGACGCACAGGTCCGATCCTCGTTGTGACCAAGAAAGACGCGCAATGACATCAGCCCCCGAAAATCCGTTGAGCCTTACCGATCGCCGAGGGCTTTATCCCGAGATAGAGCCCTATGAGAACGGTATGCTGGAGGTGGGAGAAGGCCATTCGCTCTACTATGAAAGGGTCGGCACGCCGGGTGCAAAGCCTGCGGTGTTTCTCCACGGTGGCCCCGGCGGCGGGATAAGCCCTTCGCATCGCCGCCAGTGGGACCCGGAGGCTTATGACGTAGTCCTGTTTGACCAGCGCGGCTGCGGCCAGTCACTTCCGTTCGCCGAACTGGAAGCAAACGACACCTGGCGCATCGTTGACGACATGGAGCGCCTGCGCATCCATTGCGGCTTTGAGCGTTGGCAGGTCTTTGGCGGAAGCTGGGGCTCGACCCTCGCGCTGGCCTATGCCCAAAAGCACCCGGGACGCGTAAGCGAACTGATCCTGCGCGGCGTCTTCCTTGCTCGCCAGCGCGAGAAGACCTGGCTCTATTCCTATGGTGCGAGCGAGATCATGGCCGAGCAATGGGACCAGTTCACAGGGCTCATCCCGGAAAAGGAGCGCTGCGACCTGGTCAAAGCCTATTATGCGCGCCTTACCAGCGCGGACGAAGCGACGCGTCTGGCGGCGGCCAAGCAATGGTCTTTGTGGGAGGGGCATGTTGCGACGCTGTTGCCCAATCCCGACTTGCTTGAACATTTCGAGGATCCTTCGACCGCCCTGCCCTTCGCCCGCATCTGCGCGCGGTTTTTTCTTGAGGACTTTTTCCTCGAAGAAAACCAGCTATTGCGCGATGCGAATATTATTGCCGACATTCCCGGCATCATCGTTCAAGGGCGCCACGATATCTGCACCCCGCCCGGCGCGGCATGGGCGCTCAAGAAAGCCTGGCCCAAGGGCGCTTTATGGATCGTTGATGATGCAGGACACAGCGCCGGCGAGCCGGGCATTGTCGACGGGCTCGTCCGCGCGACCGATCACTTTGCGAAAGAGCCCGCATGAGCGCGCCGACCATCCTCGTCATCGACAATTACGACAGCTTCACCTTCAACCTTGTCCATTATCTGATGCAGCTGGGAGTAGAGGTGCAGGTGGAGCGCAATGATGCCCTCACCGCAGCGGACGCGATCAAGACCAATGTTGCTGGCTTCCTCATCTCTCCGGGTCCGTGCACACCCAATGAGGCTGGGATCAGCCTCGATCTGGTTGCGGCTTGCGCTGATGCGGAGCGCCCGCTGCTGGGCGTGTGCCTGGGGCACCAGTCGATCGGACAGCACTTTGGCGGCACTGTGACGCGCGGCGGATTGATGCATGGCAAGACCTCTCCGGTCACCCATGATGGCAGCGGCGTTTTCAAGGGCCTGCCCTCACCCTTCAGCGCGACCCGCTATCACAGCCTTGAAGTGGTGGACGTGCCGGGCAGCCTTATCGCCAATGCCCATGCCGCGACACCGGGAGTGGACACTGCAAGCGTCATGGGTTTCCGCCACGAAAGCCTTCCCATTCACGGCGTGCAATTCCATCCGGAAAGCATCGCGACCGAGCACGGCCACGCCTTGCTTGCCAATTTCCTCGCCGAGTGCGGGGTCGAAGCGAGTGTGCCTGAGACCGAGCGAATGGAGCGCATTGCATGAGTTCCCTTCCAGATGTTGCCAAACCGCTTACCGAAACCGAAGCCGAGACCGCTTTCGGCACGCTGCTCGATGGTGGGCCGAGCGAGGAGGAGATTGAGCATTTCCTGATCGCTTTGTCAGAGCGCGGTGAGACTTCTAACGAGATTGCAGGCGCTGCCCGGGCCCTGCGCGCGCGCCTGATCCCGATCAAGGCACCGGGCAATGCCATCGATGTTTGCGGCACAGGCGGCGACGGGCATCACACGCTCAACGTTTCGACTGCCGTCAGCCTCGTGGTCGCCGCTTGCGGTGTGCCGGTGGCGAAGCACGGCAATCGCGCGGCGTCTTCAAAAGCAGGCGCGGCGGATACGCTGGAGGCGTTGGGCCTCGATATGGATGCAGCCGGTGAGACAGCCGAAAAGACGCTCGCCGAAATCGGCATCTGCTTCCTGTTTGCCAAAAACCACCACCCGGCAATGGGACGCATACAGCCCATTCGCAAAAAGATCGGTCAGCGCACGATCTTCAATCTGATGGGACCGTTGTCGAACCCTGCCCGGGTAAAGAGCCAGCTGATCGGGATTGCGCGACCTGCCTACGTGCCGTTCTATGCAGGCGCGCTTGCAAAGCTGGGCACCGGCCGTTCGCTCATTGTCTCGGGCGATGAGGGGCTGGACGAACTCAGCCTTGCTGGTGGGAACGAAGTCGCAGTGGTGACCGGGAATACCTTTGCCATGCGGCGCCTTGACCCTGCCGATGCGGGCCTTGCCCATGCTCCGATCGACGCGATCCGTGGCGATGATGCGGCGTTCAATGCCAAGGCCTTGAAAGCCATGCTGGATGGCGTGCCGGGAGCCTATCGCGAGGCAGTCTTGTTCAACGCCGCTGCTTCGCTCGATGTGGCATGTGTCGGCAGTGACACACAGGAACGCGTCGCTCTGGCAGGGCAAGCAATTGACAGCGGGCGCGCCCGTGACCTGCTTCGCCGTTGGATCGAGATGGCGGTTTGACCCGATGAACAAGCTTGAGGAAATCTGCGACCGTAAGCGCGAGGAAGTGGCAAAGCGCAAAGCTGCGACTAGGAATGCCCAATTGGAGGCGCTGGCCGCGGAACACAGCAACCCGCGCGGTTTTGAGGCAGCGCTCAGAATCACTGCCCAAACCCGCTTTGCGCTGATCGCCGAGGTCAAAAAGGCCAGTCCGTCCAAGGGACTGATCCGCGCCGACTTCCGACCTGCTGATCATGCCAAGGCATACGAGGAAGGTGGCGCGGCCTGCCTTTCAGTGCTCACCGACGCACCGTATTTTCTGGGCCACGAAGACTATCTGATAGACGCGCGCGCAGCCTGCACGCTGCCCGTCTTGCGCAAGGATTTCATGGTGGATCCGTGGCAATGTCTCGAAGCCCGCTCCATCGGAGCCGATGCGATCCTGATCATCGTCGCCGCTCTGGAGGATGCAGCCATGGTCGAGATCGAAGCCGCCGCGTACGAATACGGCATGGATGTGCTGATCGAAGTGCACGATGAGCAGGAATTGGAACGCGCTGCCACGCATCTCATCTCCAAATTGATTGGCGTGAACAATCGCAACCTCAAAACCTTCACCACCTCGCTCGAAACCACTGATCGTCTGGCCCCGCTGGCTCCCGATGGCGCGCTGCTGGTTGGCGAAAGCGGGATCAACACCCACGCCGACCTGACCCGCCTGTCGAACAGCGGGGTTCGCACGTTTCTGGTCGGGGAGAGCCTGATGCGCGCAGATGATGTGGCCGCCGCGACGCGTCGCCTGCTGGATGGGTAAAGCGGGCACTGTCCTATACGCAGCGGAGATGGCAAAAGGGCGATTATGACAATGCTCAAGACCCTTCTTTCATCGACCCACCCGATCAAGACGCGGCATTTCGATCGGCTAAATATTTACGCCGCGCCAGTGTGCCGAGTGTGCCCGCTCTGCTCCACGAGCGATGAGCCGAGCGTATGAGCCGACTTACGCATCTGGACGAAGATGGCGCGGCGCGCATGGTCGATGTCGGCGGCAAAGCGGAAACGCACAGGGTCGCCATTGCCAGCGGGCGCATCACGATGAGCGTCGGCGCGTTGGCCGCGATCCGTGAAGGCGACGTCGCCAAGGGTGACGTGCTGGGCACGGCGCGCATCGCCGGGATCATGGCGGCCAAGCGCACCGGTGACTTAATCCCGCTGTGTCACCCCCTTGGCCTTGAAGCGGTCACGGTGGAGTTCGCGTTTGAGAGCACGGCGATCCGCGCCACCGCCGCCGCCTCGCTGACCGGCAAGACCGGGGTTGAGATGGAGGCCATGGTGGCGGTCTCCACCGCTCTGCTGACGATCTACGACATGGCGAAGGCGATCGATAAGGGCATGGTGATCGAAGAGGTCCGCCTGATCGAGAAGCGCGGGGGCAAGTCGGGTACTTGGAAAGTGGACGATCTAGGAGCTAGCGAGTGAGTGCGATGCTCGCTCTGGAAGAGGCGCAGAAAAGGCTGCTGGCTCTCGCGCCACGTCTGCCCGTCGAATACACTGCTCCCGGGCGTGCATTTGGCCTCTATCTCGCCGCGCCGCTGTCCGCGTTGCGAACTCAGCCATCATCCGACCTCTCGGCGATGGACGGATATGCAGTGTCAGGCAATGGACCGTGGGAGAGGGTCGGCGAAGCCCGCGCCGGTACGCCGTTCGAAGGCGATCTGGCAGACGGCGAATGCGTCCGTATCTCGACCGGCGCACGGATGCCAGACGGCAGTGACCGGGTCCTGATACAGGAAAACGCGCAGATTTCGCAGAGCACGGTGACAGCGCTCGAAGCGCCGGAACCGGGACAGCATGTGCGCCGCCGCGGCTTTGACTTCCAAACGCGCGAACCACTGCTGGACGCGGGCACGCGGATGGGGCCGGCGCAAGTCGCGCTCGCGATAAGCGCAGGACACGCCAACGTGGCGATCACGCGCGAACCGGGCATCGCGATCATTGACAGCGGAGACGAACTCGCTGCTGATGCCGCCAATTGCGGACCGGATCAGATCCCGGCCTCAAACGGGGCGATGATCGATGCGATGTTGGCGCCCTATGGCTGCGACACGATCCGTATTGGCCCGGTCAAGGATGATCTGGAAATGCTGGCCCAAGCGCTGGACCATGCGGGGGCGGCGGACATTGTGATCACTTCAGGCGGCGCCTCGGTCGGTGATCACGATCTGATCCAGGAAGCGCTGCGGGCGTGGGGGGCGAAGATCGACTTCTGGAAGGTCGCGATCAAGCCGGGCAAACCCCTGATGGTGGCAACAAGAGAGGGTCCCGAAGGGCCACGGGTGATCCTCGGCCTGCCCGGCAACCCTGTATCGAGCTTTGTGACCGCCTTCCTGTTCGCGCTGCCTTTGATACGTGCGAGCCTTGGCGACCGCGATCCCTTGCCCAAAGCCTCACCCGCGATTGCCGCCGAAGACCTGTCCGCTACCGGCAAGCGCCGCGAATTCCTGCGCGCTGTGAGCGATGGCGGCACCGTGCGCCTCGCCGGTTCACAGGACTCCAGCGCGCTAATGGCGCTGGCGCGGGCCAATTGCCTGATCGACCGACCCGTAGGTGCCAGCCCGGTTCGTGCGGGCGAGCCTGTGT
>JBCBKF010000099.1:0-8503 GCA_038522255.1 Pseudomonadota bacterium | reverse complement strand
GCGACATTGATGGCGAGTTCTTCGAACAGGCTCGCCCATTCGCCGCCCGGTACGCCGATGATCTGGTAATTCGCGCTTTTGCGGCGGATATCCTCATTTGCCGGGATCGCGGTCAGGACCGGGATATCGACAGCCTTGGCAAAGGCCTGCGCTTCGCCTGTGCCATCATCCTTGTTTACGATCATGCCGGCGACGCCGACATTGCCGCCCATCTTGCGGAAGTATTCGACCGCGTGGCAGACATTGTTGGCGACATAGAGCGATTGCAGGTCGTTCGAGCCGACCACGATTACCTTCTGACACATGTCGCGTGCAATCGGCAGGCCGAACCCGCCGCACACAACATCGCCAAGAAAATCGAGCAGGACATAGTCAAAGCCCCATTCGTGGAAGCCCAGCTTCTCCAGCAGCTCAAAGCCGTGGATAATGCCGCGACCGCCGCAACCGCGTCCGACTTCGGGGCCGCCCAGCTCCATCGCGAACACGCCGTCACGCTGAAAGCACACGTCTTCGATCGTGACTTCTTCGCCGGCGAGTTTCTTCTTGGAAGAGGTTTCGATGATGGTCGGGCAGCTCTTGCCGCCAAACAGCAGGCTGGTGGTATCGCTTTTGGGATCGCAGCCGATCAGCAGAACGCGCTTGCCCTGCTGGGCCATCATGTAGCTGAGGTTGGAAAGGGCAAAGCTCTTGCCCGATCCGCCCTTGCCATAAATCGCGATTACCTGCGTCTCGCTTGTCACCTCTCCCGTGTGGACGGGATCAGGCTCGATCGCAGCTTCGTCGCGCAGCGCAGTATCGGTGTCCAACATCGTCATACAGCGGTGCTCCAGTCGAGAATCATCTTGAGACAAGCCGGGTCGGTGAACGCCTGCGGATAGGCCTCACGCGCTTCGCTTGCGGGACGGCGGGTTGTGATCAGGCCGCCAAGGTCAAGCGCGCCGCCTTCGATCAGGGCGCGCGTTGCTTCCATGTCGCCCGGCTGCCACTCGGCCGCGATGCGCAGGCTCGCCTCCTTCATGAAAGCAGGCGGGAAGGCGAAATTGATGCGTTGCGAATAGAACCCGGCGAGGGTGACTTCCCCGCCTTTTGCAAGACGCGCAATCAACGAATCGAAAATGTCGGCATCGCCGCTCGCATCGTAGATTGAGGCATAGTCGCTGCGCGTATCGGCATCGGGCGTGGTCACGGTGTATCCGCGCGCACCTTCGCTACGCAGCGGGTTGATTTCCCAGATGCTGGGCGCGGGATGGCCCAGCGCGATCGTTATGCGGGCAATCAGGCGACCAAGGACACCATGGCCGATGATAAGGTCAGGAGGTGTACCCCCGGCAATCGCGTGAAGAGCCGTCGCCGCGAGTGCACACAGCGCACCGTCAGCGCCAAGGCTTTCGGGAACGGGAAGCGCTCTTGCAGACGCGATCACCACTCGCTGTGCCGTGCCGCCAAACAGTCCGCGAGCGTGCGCGTAACAATTGGCACCCGGCACAAATACCCAGTCGCCAATCCGTCCGCGCACCTGCGCGCCCGCATCAACGATGCGGCCCACAGATTCATAGCCTGGAACAAGTGGATAACCCATGCCGGGGAATTGCGGCATTTCACCGGTCCACAGCAATTTCTCCGTGCCAGAACTCACACCGCTGAACGCGATTTCGACAAGGACATCGCCGGCACCCAGCGGATTTAGCTCAAGCGTTCCAAGCGCCAAACGCTCAGGTCCCTCAAGAATTACCGCCAGTGTATCCATTGCGCCTAACCCGGTGGGTTTCCTTATCTGCGATGGGCCTCTCAATTGCGACTCGTGCAACGCCCAAAGCCTGTTCTGCTGATTGTCTATTACGCCTTACGAGAAAGAGTGTCAATTAAAGCAGACAGTCTTTTTGTCAGGCAGTGGCGATTACAATGCTCGCGATCACCGGTTGCGGGCCCGCGATCAGCCGCGCTCTGGAAAAGCCCGCCGCCTTCGTCATCGCTATGATCTCTGCCGGGCTGCGCGCGCGACCCGATCCCATGGCCCACAGGTAAAAGCCGAAGAAGGCCTCACCCATCGCCTCTGCGCCCGCAATCCGTGCCATGGGCTCGGCAATCAGGAGTCGCTGGCCGGGTTTAAGGCTTTGGCGTATGTTGCGCAAAATCGAAGTGGCGGGCGCGTCATCGTGATCGTGGAGAATCCTTACCAGGCTGACGAGATCGTATCCCGATGGGATTGGGTCCTCAAAGAAATTGCCGGGATGCGCCTCGATCCGTCCGGCAAAGCTCTCGCGCAAGGGGTCGTGCGCGGCTTCGACCACTTCGGGCAAGTCGAACAGGCCCAGCCGCATCGCCGGATAGGCCTCGCCCACCCGGCGCACAAAGGCACCATGTCCGCCGCCTACATCGATCAGGCTTTTGGTCCCGGAAAAGGAGAAAGCGGCCAGCACCTGGTCTGCAACATAACGCTGCGAGGCGGCCATCAGGCGGGAGTATTCCTCCGTTTCGCGCCCGCGTTCCGCCGCGCCGTGGAGCGCGCCAGCATAGGACCAGTAGCGCGAAAGCTCGGTCGGCTCGCGCCGGTCCTTGCGCAGCAGTTCGAGCGGTTCAAGCAGATCGCGGTAGAGCAGTCGGTGGTGCAGGATCATCGCCTGCGTGCCTTCATCCGCGACCAGCACCGCGCCTTGCTGGCCCAGCATCCAGCCATCGCTCACCACTTCTTCTGCCAGATCCAGCGCCCTTGCTGCGCGCAGCAGAGCGAGCGCGGCATCATGGCTGAGATCGGTGTAACGCGCCACGTCGCGTGCGGTGATGGGGCCATTGGCGAGCCAATCAAGCAATTGGGTTTCGACCACAGCCTTGAGGACCTGGCTGTAGGTAAAGCCGACGATGTGATCCATCATCTGAGTCGCGCGCGCCTTCGCGATACCCTTTACGAAAGGCAGACGCGCGCACCAGTGCTGAAAGCTGCCGGAGCCGAAAATCGCGTTGCGCCGGGCGACGTAGGCGATCCGCCAACGCTCTCGCCAGGTCCGCGCTGAGCCGGAAGCCGCACCGCCTTGCGGACCCTTGTCGGGCATCAGCATGATCGTACTGGACGCGGCATATGTCCAAATAATTGGACATGTGGAGCCGTAAGGTCAATAAGAATGTCCCTAAAGCAGAATCTGGGGAGAGTCGGTGCAGGACCACATCGCCATAATCGGTAGCGGAATTGGAGGGCTGACCAGCGCCGCCCTGCTGGCTGCCCGCGGCTATCGGGTCACCGTGCTGGAGAAGGAAGAGACGCTGGGCGGGAAAGCTCGCTCGGTTGAAGTGGACGGTGTGCGCGTCGCTGGTGGTCCCACCGTTTTCACCATGCGCGATGTGTTCGACACGGTCTTCGAGGCGTGCGGCGCCCAGCTTGACGATCACGTCTCAATCGAGCGCGCCGAAGTCATTGCGCGCCACGCCTGGGATGGATCGGGCGTGCTGGACCTTTTCGCCGACCCTGCCCGCAGCGAGGAAGCAATCGGCGATTTCGCCGGCGCGTCCGAAGCGGCTGCCTATCGCGCCTTTCGCGCTGAGGCCAAGCGCATCTTCGATGTCCTCGATGAACCCTTTTTGCGCGGGGACAGCGCATCCTCCCCATTCCCGATGATGTGGCGCATCGGACCCTGGCGGATTGGCGACACGCTTGCGATGCGCCCGTTCGACAATTTTTGGAAAGCAATCGGCGGGCATTTCAAGGACCCGCGCCTGCGGCAATTGTTCGGCCGGTATTCGACCTATTGCGGCTCTGACCCGTTTCAGGCGCCTGCCACCTTGATGCTGATCGCTCATACCGAGGCCAAGGGCGTCTGGCTTATCGACGGCGGAATCCACGCTCTGGCGCAGGCTCTGGCTGATCTGGCGCGCGCGAATGGCGCTTCAATCCGCACTGGCGCGCATGTTGCTCAGATACTGACGCAGAGCGGGCAGGTGAACGGAGTCCGACTGACATGCGGAGAGACGATCCGCGCTGACACGGTGATTTCAAACGCTGATCCGGCGGCTCTGGCGCGGGGTTTGTTCGGCGAGGCGCCTGCGCACTCGGTTGCGCGCATGCCTAATGCCAAGCGTTCGCTCTCAGCTTATGTCTGGTTCGCGCATGCCCGGGCCAGCGGCTTTGAGCTGCAGCACCACAACGTCTTCTTTTCGGGTGATTACGCGCGCGAATTTCGCGAGATCGCCAGCGGCCGCCCACCTTCAGATCCGACCGTTTACCTGTGCGCGCAAGATCGCAGCGCTCAGCCCGGCAGTATGGCTCCCACGGGCCGTGAGCGCATCCAGATGATCGTCAACGCCCCATCGAACGGGGACACCCACACACCATCCGCTGAGGAGATCGAGACATGCAACCACGCCATGAGGCAGACGCTGGGCCGCTGCGGACTAGAGCTGGAAGACCCGATGCCCCACACGCTGGCAACGCCGGCAGAATGGGAGCGCCTGTTCCCGGCAACGGGCGGAGCGCTTTATGGCAGAGCGTCGCACGGCTGGGCAGCTTCCTTCCTTCGACAAGGACCGCGAACGAAAATCCGGGGGCTTTATTGCGCGGGAGGGGCGACCCATCCTTCGGCCGGAGTCCCTATGGCCGCCTTGTCCGGACAGTTGGCGGCGAAGGTGATCGCCGCGGACCGCGCTTCGACGCCCCGATCCCACAAGGCGGCTATTCCTGGTGGTATATCGACGCAATCAGCGAAGACGGGCAGCACGGCCTGACGATCATCGCGTTCACCGGCAGCGTTTTCTCGCCCTATTACAAGCGTTCGGGGCGGTTTGACCCGCTTGATCACTCATGCCTCAATGTGGCGTTGTATGGCCCCAAGGGGCGCTGGGCGATGACAGAGCGCCCGCGCGATTGCATTGAGCGAAGCCGCGATGAATTGACCATTGGGCCAAGCCATATCGAGTGGGACGGCAACGCGCTGGTGATCGACATCGAGGAGCGCGACACGCGGCTGTTCAATCCCATTCGCCGCCCGGTGCGCGGGCGCGTGCGGGTGATCCCCGAAGCGCTCAACCCGGCTGCCTTTGCGCTTGATGGCAATGAGACCCACATCTGGCACTGCATGGCCCCGCGCGCGCGGATCGAGGTGGAGATGGACGAGCCGGACCTGTCTTGGTCGGGCAAGGGCTATTTTGATCACAATCGCGGGAGCGAGCCTTTGGAAGACGGCTTTCGTGTATGGCACTGGTCGCGGGCGCATATGCGCACAGGCGCCGTGGTCTGCTATGAGGGCGAGCGCGCGGACGGATCGCTTTTCGCCAGCGCCATCCGCTTCAACGCCCAGGGTATTCCCGAAGAAGCCGAGCTTCCCGCAACCGCGCCACTGCCGCGCAGCAAATGGCAGGTCGAACGCCGCACTCGCTCCGAAATCGGCCTTTCCAAGGTACGCCGCACCTGGGAGGACACGCCGTTCTATGCGCGCTCGGAACTCGCCTCGCAGCTCTACGGAGAGCAAGTGGTGGCGGTGCAGGAGAGCCTCGACATGCGGCGGTTCGCCAATCCGGTCGTGCAGTTCATGCTACCTTACAGGATGCCGCGCGCGCGATAGATGCGTCCACAGCGCGCATCGCGCTCGCACCGCTAATCCGCGAACGGTGTGCTCGACCTGAATACGATCCAGCGGACGTTTGATGGGAGGTAAGTCAAATTTCGACAAACGGCTCTGTCGCCGCTTGGCGAAGAGCGGACAGTCGGCTTGCGACCCAGATTGAGCCATCGCTCAATGACTGGAACTGGTAGGTGTTTCGCGACAGTCTGCTTTTCGACGAGCAGACTGGTTGAGCGGACCTTGTGTTTTAGATTGTAAGACAGCCCCCCTTTCGCTTACGCCTCGTTCATTGACCTGCCCCTGTTAATTCCCGAGAGGCAAAGCATTTAACCAATAATACTCAATCGACTTGACTAGCGGTGCAAAAACTCTCCCACTTCTTGTGCGCAATCAGATGAATTTCAGAAATGGAAACAAAAGAGTGTTTTGGGAGATACACAGGCTTGTCGGAGGGCTTCCTTAGCGCTCAATCAGCGATCTCCGAGAAACGACCTTTTTATTCGATCGACCTTCCTGAAGCAGGGGCGGTAATGCGGTCGCACAATACGAGAACGCGGATCTCACTTCCAGGTTCGCCAAACACTGGCGTTGCCCGTCCGATCGGCATATTCCTGACCACTTCTCGCATGATCTGAGGCAGCCTATCCGCTTGGACGCTGGGGTTTTCAGACACCCTGACGGGCAGTCGCGCTTTCATAGTCCGTGCGTCGTCGCAGTCGCGAATGGCTGCGGTGAAAGTTTGGAATTTTTCAGTCAAATCCGGTCTGCCTTCCAGAGCGATCTGTATCAGGTGGTAGGTGACGACACCTTCGACCACGATGTCAGGAGCAGGCACTTCGACATTTTGGCCAGCCCCAGAGGCGCCGGTCAACACTGGCGATATGAAGAGGATTATTGCCAACAAAAAGCGACTAACGAACATTCTGGGGATCCTTTTCTATCACAGAATTGAGCGCAGTTGCCGCAATTTGCTGAACCCAACGCGCTTCTAATTCGGGACTGCCGCGCTTTGAATGGTTCAAACCCTGGAACCGGAAGGTCTTCGCGCCTCTTGGTGCCAGCTTTCGCGCCATTCTTTCCTGGTAATCAAGGCTCACCCTGTCATCGAACTCTGGTGTACCAAGAACGATCTGAGGAAAGTCATTGCGGTCGAGGATGCGCTCAAGCGGGTCAAAGCTCTGCATCAGGTTGCGGTCTTCGGGGTCACTCCAGTTGCCATAATCGTGACTTCTGGTGCATGCAGAGCGGCGGTCGCCTTCGAACGCAAGACAGCCCGCTCGAAGAGCAAAAACAGCGTAGCGCTCTGGCTTATGGAGTATGCTATGCGCCGCTAGCGGCCCTCCGCCACTTTCGGTCATGATCGACACTTTGCCATGGTCCGCGAGGCCTTCGGCGACCATCGCAGCGGTAACCTCGTCGAACAAGGCGGATGTTTTGATCTTGCCCTTGATTCCAAACCCACGACGCGCCCATTCTGCGCCAAAGCCACCTCCGCCCGGAAGATGCACGTAGGCGAATTTGCCTCCATTTGCGACCCAGTGCGCTAGCCATGGGCCAAGGTACTCCTCTGACATCGCAAGTCCGAAGGTTGCGTAGCTCGCTATCATGATATGACCACTGAGCGGTCCGTTGCTTGGCCCGGAGATCAGTGTTGTCGGAACCTTTGTCGCGGCCCCTAGATGGGTCCGCTTGACCGAGAAACCCGAAACATCCTGCGGACTGACGATCTGGTGGGAGAAGGTTTGGGTCGAAGGGGCGCAAGGGTGAATTCGGTTATCAATAATGGGCGCTAAAACGAACCGACGCGGCGAAAGCGGACCGAAGATTGTCACCAGCGCAACCGTTCGCTCAACCGACACCTCGAAGACATCAACATGCTCATTCGCGTCGATGCAGCCGCCAGCGTTAGCGAGCGCAGGCGTGGCGACATTGTCACTGAGAGCCTGAAGGTACGGCCTCATTACGCCAGCTTCCATCGCCCTAAAAAGAACCGAATTGTCAATCGTCTGGAAGGCTGGCGACCCTAGATCCCTTATGGTATCTTCGGTGACGCCTTCGGGCGGTGTTAAGCGCATGACTGAGCCGTATTGCGGAAGGTTAGAAATATGTTCTCTACCCCTCGTATTTTGACCGCAGACTAAGGTGTCATTGATCGCGCCCAGAACTTCGCAATCTGAAGGGGGAGCGTATTTTACGAATACACCGGACCCGTTTGCAGCGAGGATTTCAATCGCTTCAGCCGGAGCCGGAAACCGCTCTCCCGTTGGCGCAAGGACAAGAGCTAATCCGGTGAGGGTATCACCGTTAAAGGAAGGCCGCAAAACGACAGGTTGTAACGGATCGGAAAGCTCATAGGAATAGAATGGCAGATCTCCATTTGCGCGTTCCAGATAAACCGCTGCAGGGGCGGTGCCAGTTGGAAAAGTAGCATAAACGAGGAGCCCGTCATTAGCGATTGTTGTACGAAACGCGGACCAGAAGTATTCGTCGACAACCCTATCGTGCAAACGGATCAGCGTTTGCCCGGCGGCATCGCTTCCTTGCTTATAAAACCAGATTTCGCGATTACCATCCGCGAAGAGGTCAACCAAGCATGTGGTCCGCTTAGCAGCGGGATAACATCCTATTTGGTTGGTGTAAGCTTTTTCTCTATCGCCCTTAATTTCTGATAGTGGTAAATCGCTAATGTTCGTAATTATATCAATACTATCAATCTCATAGCTTATAAAGAAGACTCGATTATTGTTTTTTTGTATTTCGACAATCCCAGGACTTGCATTTGCTGGTAGTGGCCGTGATAAAATTTGTGCCATTGCTGGGTTTATCAAAGAAACAATATTAGCCACAGCTATGATTAGCCCTAACTTTGTCATGACCTTCATCACGGCCACTCCTCTGGTAATATTTACGGGATTTCTATCGTGATACCGATTCCACCTCCGCTAGGATCCGTA
>JBCBKF010000098.1:0-8560 GCA_038522255.1 Pseudomonadota bacterium | reverse complement strand
ATTGAAGCGCTGCCGTATTTCCAGACATATGCCGGGCGCACCTTTGTGGTGAAATATGGCGGGCATGCCATGGGCGATGAACGCGCCGCGCGCGACTGTGCCGAAGATATCGTGCTTTTGAAAGCGGTCGGCATCAACCCGGTCGTTGTCCATGGCGGCGGCCCGCAAATTGGTGAGATGCTGGGACGGCTCGGCGTCGAGAGCACTTTTGTCGATGGCTTGCGCGTCACCGATGAAGCCACCGCTAAGGTCGCTGAAATGGTCCTGTCGGGCGCGATCAACAAGCAGCTTGTCGGTTGGCTGGCGGGTGCGGGCGGCAAGGCGATCGGCATCTCGGGCAAGGATGGCGGCCTCGTCACCGCCCGCAAAGTAAGTCGCACCACGCGCGATCCGGAAAGCCTGATTGAAAAGGCGGTCGACCTTGGCTTTGTCGGAGAGCCAGCCAAGGTGGACACAAGCGTCATCGATACAGCGGTTGCCGCCGGAATGATCCCTGTCATTGCCCCCATCGCTGCGGGAGCAGATGGGCAAACCTATAACATCAACGCGGACACCATGGCAGGTGCAATCGCGGCAGCCTTGGGCGCGGCGCGCCTGTTCCTGTTGACCGATGTTGCAGGCGTGCTGGGCGAAGACGGAGCGCTCCTGACCGATCTCGATCCCGCCGCCATCGCCAAGCTGCGCAAGCAAGGCGTGATAACGGGTGGTATGGTTCCCAAGCTTGAGACGTGCGTGAACGCGGTCGAAGCGGGCTGTGAGGCGGCGGTTATCCTCGATGGGCGGGTGCCGCACGCTATGCTGCTTGAATTCTTCACCGCCAGAGGCGCGGGCACTCTGGTGCGCGCGTGAGGGCGCTGCTACGGCCTTGACCAAACGCAAAGGCGTATTAGGTATGCAATACGGCTTTCAGAGGCCGAGCAGGGACCATAGCGCCGTTCGGCGCACAACGCGCCGCGCAACAGGAAAGCAAAGAGAATGGCAGGCCTTGTAGCCCTTTATCAGATTATCGAGATGCTTACCGGCATCCTAGTCATGTTGATCATCATCCAGTTCGTGATCAGCTTGTTGTTTGCCTTCAATGTCGTGAGCCCTACGAACCAGTTCCTGATGCAGGTTTACAATTCGATCGGCCTCATCCTTGATCCGATATTGCGGCCTATCCGGCGTATTATGCCCGATACCGGCGCAATCGATTTCTCGCCCATCGTTCTCATCATTCTCTTGCGGATCATGCTCATCATATTGCACGCTATCCTGTTTGCCTAAGGCGCACCTGAAGAATGACAGCGACCCGGATCGACGGAAAGGCCTTTGCCGCTGCCTTGCGCGAACGCGTGGGCGAGGCTGCGCTTGACTTCGCTGCCAAAGCGGGCCGCAAGCCGGGTCTTGCGGTGGTTCTGGTGGGCGAAGATGCGGCGAGCCAAGTCTATGTCCGCAACAAGGGCAAGGCGACCCTGGCGGCCAATATGGAAAGCTTTGAACACCGCCTGCCCGCCGACACGAGCGAAGCCGAGCTCTTAGCCCTCGTTGAACAGCTCAACACCGATCCTGCGGTCGATGGCGTTCTGGTGCAGCTCCCGCTGCCCAAGCATCTCGACGAACAGAGCATCATCGCGGCGATCAGCCCGGACAAGGATGTCGATGGCTTTCATGTGATCAACGCCGGGCGACTGAGCGTGGGCCAATCGGGATTTGTGCCATGCACGCCGCTGGGGTGCATGATGCTGCTGACTGATCAGCTTGGCGACTTGTCGGGGTTAGAGGCGGTGGTGATCGGGCGCTCCAACATTGTCGGCAAGCCAATGGCGCAGCTGCTGCTGGACGCCAACGCCACTGTCACCATCGCCCACAGCCGCACGCGTGATTTGAAGGCGGTGGTCGCGCGCGCCGACATCGTGGTTGCCGCGGTCGGTAGGCCCGAGATGATCGGCAAGGACTGGCTCAAACCGGGCGCGACCGTGATCGATGTCGGGATCAACCGCCTGCCGCCCGAGCCGGGAGCGGAAAAAGGGCGATTGGTGGGCGATGTTGCCTTTGGTGAAGCGAGCGAGATTGCAGGCGCGATTACGCCGGTACCGGGCGGCGTGGGGCCAATGACGATTGCAGTGCTGCTGCGCAATACGGCGGTCGCCGCCTTTCGCCGAGCGGGGCTTGCCCCTCCAGAAGGGCTTTGACACCGGCGCCAGCAGGCGTGACAAGGAATGCAAACCTCTTGCCACGGAACCCTTTGCCCATGCGCTCTTTCGTTGCCCTTACAATGATCTGTGCCGTGAGCCTCACCGCCTGCGCCGGGGGACAGCAACGCCGGGGCCCGCCGATTAAAGTCATCAATCAGGTGCTCGCCACCGCTCCCGGCGCCGCTCAGCCGAGCGCGATTGTGAAGACCGAAATCGCATATGCCAAGGCAGCGCAGGAAACCGGACAGTATTCCGCAGGGGTCGAATTCGGCATACCTGGTGCCTTGCTCCATGGAAGGAATGGCCCGGTCTCTTTCGCTGCTTTGGCCCAGGCGCTGCCCAACCCGGAAAAAGCAACCGAATGGGGGCCGCGCACGGTTGTGATGAGCTGCGATGGCGCGCTGGCGCTATCGCAAGGGCGCTTTCGCGACGCTGAGGGCTTTGTCGGCAATTACGTCACCACCTGGGTGCGGCAAAAGGACAACAGCTACAAATGGTCCTATGATGTTGCCGGACGCGACGATCCGCAGCCCCCGCCGCGCCCGCAATTCGAAGAGGGCGATATTGTCGTGACCGCGATCAACTCGATCCGTGGCCTTGTTGCAACCTGCCCGCCACGCGGCACCGCCGCGCCGCCACCGCCCCCGATGCCGATAGGCGAAGACGGAAAATCCGACGCGCAGCTTTCGCGTGATGGCACCTTGCTCTGGCGCTGGGAGCACCGCGAGGACGGTATCAAATACGTAAAGGCAGAATACTTTTACGAAGGCGCCTGGGTTACCGCGTTCGAAGAGAGCCTCGCCTCGCCGCCGCAATGATCCGCGCGCTTGCTTAATTGGGCCAGGGGTGGTGAAGGGCGCCGCTTCCACCATATCCTGATTCGCAGTACGGCCCTTTCATGCTCACCGAAATCTTCGTTTCCGCTCTCATCACACTGTTCGTCGTGATCGATCCACCAGGCTGCGCGCCGATCTACGCCGGGCTGACCAAAGAAGCCTCATCCGCACAGGCGCGCAGCATGGCGTTGCGGGCGGTCGCCATTGCGGCGGTGATCCTGCTGATTTTCGCCTTCTTCGGCGAAACGCTGCTGGGTGCATTGCACATTGAGCTTGACGCGTTTCGGATTGCGGGCGGCCTTATGCTGTTCTTCATCGCGTTCGAGATGGTGTTCGAAAAGCGCACTCAGCGCCGCGAGGAGCGTGCCGAGGAAGTGCGCGTACGCGAAGTGGAGGATGTCTCGGTTTTTCCGATGGCGATGCCCATGCTGGCAGGACCGGGCGCGATAGCGGCGGTGATGCTGCTGATGAACGAGGCGCAGGACTGGGCGGAGCGCGGAGCGGTGTTCGCAGCGCTTGGCATAGTGCTGTTGCTGACAGCCGGGGCGCTGATCGCGGCGGGTCCGCTGATCCGGCTTCTGGGGGACAAGGTGGAAGCGGTCATTACCCGGTTGCTGGGCGTGCTGCTGGCTGCACTGGCGGCGCAATATGTCATCGACGGGGTAAAGGGCAGTTTTGGGGCTTAGGTCGCTACGAGCCAAAGGTGGACTTGCGATGCGTTACGTGGGTTATTGGATCCAGGTTATTGCGCCTCGTGCGATTTGCGATCAAGCCATAGGCCACGTGCCAAAAGGATAGCCGTCAACGTGTCTGCGAGAATGATCCCGATCAAGACGGGTGCAGGTGCCATTAACGGCCCCGTGAATTCCAACAATGTACCGGCAGCGCCTCCGATCATACAAACCAGGGTTAGCCATATGGCCCAGGTCACGCCGCGCAACAGGAACACGCTAAGAAGGCAGTAGAGGCCCGCCGGGAAAAGAAGAAATAAACTGTCTTGTGCGAAATCCACCAAGACAAATCCCAGCACATGCAGAACGGCGCTGACAATCAGCGGAATTATTGCGTAGCGCATTATGCGCCCCCTTTATCTCAACCACTTGCTCTGATCAGTGGCACCACAGCGCGGCAGTGCGTTCATCGCATTCTGGCTCGTCTTCGCAAAGTGCCCAAAGCAAAAGCGAACGTGGCATTGCCGTTGATCCGCTCGCTCAATATCACGTCGTGGACGATGTCGCAGGAGCTGTAGCCCTGTTACAGCAGATGCACCAAATTGAGGCGGCAGGCAATCAGGCGCGCCAAGCGATGCAATCATGACGCCAGCCGCCGAGGCCAGTTCCAGGCGCAGCCGCTGCGCGTCGGTTTCGAGCGCGAGCCGGTGGCGCACAATCGGCTTTGACTCTCGCCGGACCCGCGCGCATGGCGTGGAACCAAAGGACATAAAAAGAGGAGAGCACTGATGGCAGATACCGAATTCGACATCATCGTCTTCGGCGCAACCGGCTATACCGGCCGCCTTGTCGCTGAATATCTGAGCAATCATTATGGCAGCGCCGATAACGCTCCCAAATGGGCGATGGCCGGGCGCAGCCAGGACAAGCTCGAAGCCGTGCGCGATGAGATCGGCGCGCCCGCGGATACGCCGCTGGTCGTGGCTGATGCAGATGATGTGGTGGACCTTGAGAAGATGTGCGCGCGCACCAAGGTCGTGCTGACGACGGTCGGCCCGTATCAGCTCTATGGCGACAAGCTGGTCGCCGCTTGCGTCGAGACCGGTACCGATTACGCCGATCTGTGCGGCGAGCCGGCCTGGATGGCTGAAAAGATCGAACAGCATCAGGACAAGGCAAAGGAAACCGGGGCGCGCATCTGCTTTTCCAGCGGGTTCGATTCGATCCCCTTCGATCTCGGCGTCCTGATGGCCCAGAAGGAGGCGATGAAGCGCTTTGGCAAACCGGCCAGACGCATGCGCGGGCGGGTGCGCTCGATGAACGGCACTTTCTCGGGCGGCACAGCGGCCAGCCTTGGCGCGACGATGAAGGCGGCGGCGAAAAACCCCGCGATCATCGCGAAGCTGACCAATCCGTTTGCGCTTACCCCCGGCTTTGACGGGCCGAGCCAGCCGACCGGCATGGTGCCGATGCTGGAGAGTGATCTTGGCAAATGGGCCGCGCCCTTTGTGATGGCGCCGATCAACACTAAGAATGTGCACCGCACCAACTTCCTCTTGGGCCATCCCTATGGCGAGGACTTCCAGTATGACGAGATGATGCTGACCAGCGCAGGCGATGCGGGCAAGGCCGCAGCTAACGCAGCCGTCGACCTGATGAAAAACCCGTTCGGGGCCAAGCCGCCAAAGCCGGGCGAAGGTCCTTCAAAAGAGGAACGCGATAACGGGTCCTACGACGTGCTGTTCGTCGCCGAAAACCCTGATGGCAAAGACGGTAAGGGCGCAAACCTGCACTTTGGCGTGAAGGGTCGGTACGATCCGGGCTACGGCTCGACCAGCCGGATGCTGTCGGAAACGGGTATTGCACTGCTGTCCTGCGAGGCCGAAGGCGGCATCGGCACGCCGGGCGCGTTCCTGGGCGAGGCGCTGGTCGATCGGCTGCAGGAGCATGCGGAACTGACCTTCACACTGGAAAACTAGAGGCCAGAACTAAGGGCGGTCCGCCTGGCGCGGGTAAGGAAAGCAAGGACACGGCAAGCGGTTGGATATGTTGATGGGGACAAACGCTGCGAAGGCGCGGCCTGATCACCATTGCCAATCTTCGGGTTCTCGTCTGTCTACTCACCTGCGGCTCTCTCCTGAACGCTGTGTAGCTGGTGTGCCGAGCGCGCGATGTGGTGCTGGTCCTGCGCCATGTCTTCCCGCCGCTGGATCCCGGCACGGGAAAGTGGCTGACGAGTCCGCGATCCGTGTGCCTGGCGACCCTCCAGGAGGGCCGCCCTTCTTGAAGACCGTTTGCGACGCGGGGATCAGACGCAGGGATCAGCCGTGGAGATCAGACGTGGAATTTAGAAGCTCATCCGCACGCTCGCACGGAAATTGCGGCCAGGGAGAGGGACAAAGTCCTTGGTGAAGCTCGAATGGCGTCGCCCGGTGGTGTCAAAGATGTTCTCAGCTGCGACCTGAAGCGCGATGTTCTGGTTGTTGCCGAACGGGCGGTATGTGACGAAGGCGTTGACGAAAGCAAAGGCGTCAGTTGGTGTTTCCTCGGCGGCGACCTCGTTCTGCTCGGCGAACCACTGGACCTCGCCGCGCACGTCAAAGCTCTCTGTCTGCGCTTCCAGCGCGCCATAAAGCGAGGCGGGCGGGATGCGCGGGACGGCGGTGTTGTCGTCGAATTCGGCGTCGATAAACGAACCGCGCAGATCCGTGACGAGAGCAAATGTGTCGGTGTCAATCAGCGGGAACTGCACGTCGGCTTCTATTCCCGAGAAATCCGCGTCCTGCTGAAGGAAGAGCGTGACGGGAAGGTCGTCCTCTTCCTCACCTGTGCCCTGAAGGAAGATGAAGTTGTCAAACCACTGGCGATAGACCGACAGGCCGAGCTGGACCGGGCCAACCTGGCCGCGGGCGAATGCTTCCACGCCCCATGCGCTTTCGACGTCAAGGTCGGGATCGCCGATCTCGAAGGTCTGCGTCGCGACGTGCGGTCCATCAGCGAACAGTTCTTCGCCAGCGGGCGCGCGCTCAGATCTCGACACGGTGAGGCCGACACGGACATCGGCCTGATCGGGCGTGTAGACGAGCGAAGCGGCACCAGAAAAGAGGTCGAAATCGCGCTCGAGGTTCAGCGGATCGGATTCCACATCGACCATCTCATAGCGTGCTGCGCCTTCAAGCTGGACATTGCCAAAGGTCACTTCCTGCACGGTGAATACAGCAAGCTGCTGGGTTTCGTTGGGCGGGACAAAGGCCTCTTCGCCAATCGCTGAAAAGTCGCGCGTGGTGTATTGGACACCGATCACGCCGCCCCCACGCTGAGCCAATTCGAGGCGGGCTTCGAGCGACTCGGTGTCGAACACCGTGCCAACCTCGGGCCCTTCAAATTCGGTGTGGGTGTAATCGGAATAACCAACACGCACATTCAGCCGTTCGAACGGTCCGCTGGCAAGTCCGAATTCCCCGCGAAAGTCCACGCGAAGTTGTTCGAGGCCGATGGTGACGATCTCTTCGCCCTCTTCCTCCTCTTCTTCGCCGCCTTCTTCCTCACCGTGGGCGTGCTCACCACCAGGCCGGCTGACCAAGCCATAATCGGTGTCGTAATAGCCGACCGAAAAACCAAAGGAGCCGTTGTCCAAGATAACCCCGAGGCCGCCATTGACCGAGAACGTTTCGGTGTCGCTGTTCGGGATTGTGCCTTCGACATTGGCGGTTTCGCGCAGCTCTTCGGCTTCTTCGAACTCGCCCTCTTCTTCCTCTTCCAGCGCATCCGCCAGCAGGTCATCGCGCAGCACCGGGGCGAGTTGAAAGCCCGGGATGTCGACATCGCCCGTGTTGCGCACTGAGCCGTCCAGATGAAGGACCAGACTGTCCGTCAGCGCCAGGTCCACCGCTACGCCTCCAGACAATAGATCGCTCGCCGTGTCCGCTGCAGCCAGTGCGTCGATGTCAAAGCCGCCGTCGGGGACCTTGGTCGGGATGCGGCGATCGATCACGTTGACCACCCCTCCGATCGACTGGCTGCCGAACAGCAACGCTGTCGGACCGCGCAGCACCTCAATACGCTCCACATTGAGCGGCTCAACCGTAGTTGCGTGGTCTGCCGATGTGTTGCCCACGTCCGCTGTGCCCACGCCGTCAATCAGGATCCGAACCCGCTCGCCATCAAGGGCGCGCAAGATGGGGCGCGAGGCGCCCGGCGTGAAGCTGGTCGCGGAGACGCCGGGGATCTTGGTCAGGAGTTCGCCGATCTGTCCGTTGAGATTGCGCTGGATATCCTCTTCGTCCAGCACCGTCTGACCGGCTATGAAGTCGAGCTCTTCAAGCGCTTGCGCACTGACGATGATGCTGTCTTGCGCCGCGTCCTTGCCCTGCGCCTTGTTGCGTTCGGCTTCAATCCGGGTCAACGGTTTTTCGGCCTGAGAGGAATCTGTGGCGGATGTGTTGGCGAACGCGGTCTGGGCGTTGAACGCAAGAACCAGGGAAGAGGATACGAGCGCGAGGCGCGAGACGATCATGAGACGAGAGCTTTCTGATCAGGATTAAAATACTGGGCTTTAGGCAATGTGATAACGTCTCATTTGTATGGCAAATATGCTTGCGATACGCAACCAAGGGTGTCGCGAATTCCGGCGCATGGCCCATATTCGCCGACAAACGTCGACAGGTGCGGCAAAATTGACACGCCCCGCTGTCAGGCTGATCGGTCAATTTCCCTTCGAATGGGGAGGTATAGGAGCGCGCGCGGGATCAGTGCAGCATCGTCTGAAGAGATACGCTGTGCCGAATTCATTGGCAGCCTGGGGGAAGGCGTGTGAGCGGTCTACCCGGCCTCATCCAAACTACAAACAAGAGCGCACGCAAGGAAACAGCTCACC
>JBCBKF010000097.1:0-8613 GCA_038522255.1 Pseudomonadota bacterium | reverse complement strand
GCCAACCGCTTCCAACGCATCGCCATCTTCACTGTCCGGCGCCGAGCCCCCGCCGATCGCTGGCGGAAGGACGGAGGAATCGATCTCGGCGGGTTCGTTGTCGTCCGCGGTCTTTTTGGTGCGCGGCTTGCGCGGGCGCGTTTCCTTCGCGCCATCTTTGGCAGCTGCTCGGCGGCGGCGCGGTTTGGGTTCGGCCACCTCGGCATCGGTTTGCGCGCCAGAGCCATCGGCCATTTCGGCCTCCTGGTCGGCAACTTCGCCCTCAAAGCCAACGTCCCCTTCGGCCTCCGCCACATCGCCTTCGTCGCGACGATTGCGACCGCGCCGTGCATTACGACGATTGTCATTGCGCCGATTATCGTTGTCTTCGCCATCATCTGCGCGCTGGTCGGAATCGTCGCCGCGATTGTCGTTGCGCTTCGCTCGCGCCTCATCCTGACGCGCTTTATTATCGGCGATTACACGGAAATAGTGATCTGCAAATTGCAGGTAGTATTCCGCCTGAACCCGGTCGCCATTATGCTGAGCGTCCTGCGCGAGCTTTTTGTACTTGTCGAGCAATTGGGGCGCGTTGCCCCGAGCTCGGCTGTCGATCCGGTTGAGTTGGTTTCCGCCGCCACTCTGATTGCGATTCCCGCGGCCGCGGCGACGATTGTTACGATTGTTATTCAAGGAAAGTCTTCCTCATTTACGGCCCTTGCGGCCCGGCCCAACGCTTTGAATTGTCCAGCGTCTTGTGGCCATTGGATCCCCCATGGGCCCGATACTCACCCGCGCTTCGCCAGGAAACACGGCGCGCACTCCGTCCGGCGTAGACCGAGGGGCCGTGACCCTCGCGGTCGAAAAATGCGGTAATTCGGAGCTTGACTTGGCAATCCGCGAAAAGCGCTGATCGGCATGTCTGATTCGACAGCTAGCGAGCCGAAAGCGATTTGCCAAGCCCCACGCGCGATTTCCCTATGAAAGTATGAGGGCGCGTGGCCTATTTGCAAGATCGCGCCGCAACTGCACGCGAAATCCGTCTTTTTCAGCCAGTTCCGTGAGGGCTTCGGCCTGCGTGGCACCGATTTCGAGAACTGCGACCTTGCAAGCAATCCGGGCCAGGCCCGGGATAAGAATGCGGTAATCGTCCAAGCCGTCGGGCCCCGCGAAAAGCGCATCGTGCGGCTCAAAGCCCATCACACCGGGAGCAAGCTGCGCCGTCGTTTCAACGTAAGGCGGATTGGCAATCACCAGGTCAACAGGTCCAAGACCATGCTCCCAGCCGCGCCCATATTCATCAAGGCCAGAGAACCAGGCGCGATGCTCAAAGCTGGCCCTGTGCGACAGACCCAGCACCTCCGCATTCTGGCGTGCAACGCCAATTGCCGCATCGCTCCGGTCAATGCCGCGACCGCAAAGATCCGGTCGTTCAGCCAACAACGTCAACAGCAACGCGCCCGTCCCCGTGCCAAGATCAAGCACGCTGCCCGCCTCGACACCGTTCAGCGCATCGAGCGCCGCTTGGACAACGCTTTCGCTGTCAGAACGCGGGATAAGTGTGTCGGGAGTGACTTTGAAAGTGCGTCCGAAAAACTCCTGCTCGCCCAGAATATACGCGACTGGCTCGTGCGCCTCGCGCCGGGTAACCAAGTCGCAAAAGCGCGGCGGAACCGCCTGATCCGCGCAGCGCAGCAGCATCTGCGACCGGCCAACGCCCAAAGCATTCGCCATCAGCAATTCAGCGTCCAGCCGCGCGGTTTCGCTGGTGGCTGAAAGCCTCAGCGCCGCCTCGCGGATCGCCTGGGCCACCTTCATTCGGCCAGCGCCGCCAGCCGTTTGCCTTCATCCTCGGCAATGAGTGCATCGACCATTTCGCCCAGGCCAGGCCCCGCGAGCACCTCCTCAAGCTTGTGCAGCGTCAAACCGATGCGGTGATCCGTCACGCGTCCTTGCGGGAAGTTATACGTCCGAATGCGCTCTGATCGGTCGCCCGAGCCCACCATCGCCTTGCGCGCTTCGGCTTCGGCACCCTGGGCTTCGTCGCGCATTTTCTCAAAAAGCCGCGCGCGCAGGACCTGCATCGCCTTGGCGCGGTTCTTGATCTGAGAGCGCTCATCTTGCTGCATCACGACCAGCCCCGTGGGCAAGTGGGTGATGCGGACTGCAGAATCGGTGGTGTTGACGTGCTGGCCGCCCGCGCCGCTTGCACGATAGGTGTCGATCTTGAGATCGTTCTGATCGATCTGGACGTCGACCTCATCGGGCTCGGGCAACACCGCGACGGTCGCTGCCGAGGTGTGAATGCGCCCGCCGCTTTCCGTTACCGGCACGCGCTGAACGCGGTGGACGCCACTTTCAAATTTCATTCGCGCGAACACGCCCGCGCCGGTAACGTTGGCGACAATCTCCTTGAAGCCGCCGACTTCGCTCGCATTCATGCTGACCGCTTCCACCTTCCAACCCTGCTCGGCGGCGAAGCGTTCGTACATGCGGTAAAGATCGCCAGCGAACAGCGCGGCCTCATCGCCTCCTGTGCCAGCGCGAATTTCGAGCATGGCCGGCTTGCTGTCCGCCGCATCGCGCGGAAGCAACGCGATGGCGAGCGCGCGTTCTTTTTCGGGAAGAGCCTCGCGCAAATCGGCAAGTTCCTCTTCCGCCATCGCCCTCATTTCCGGGTCGCCGAGCATCTCTTCTAGCCCCGCCATCTCCTCACGCGCGGCCTTCACTTGGGCGGCTACCTTGGCGACCGGCTCCAGCTCCGCATAATCGCGCGATGCTTTTACGAACGCATCGCCCTCGAGCGTGCCCGAAGCCATGCGGGCCTCAAGCTCGGCGAAACGGTTGGCGATCTGGTCAAGGCGTTCGGGGGGGATTTGCATTACAAAGGATCGACGATCTTACCCGATGGCAGAGTCCAGAAGACGCTCCCCTCGGTCTTTACTGGCATACGTTCTGACAGAGGTGGCATGGGCTCATCCTGAAATCCATAGAGGTCTTCGAAGATGAAGTCTGCAAGGGTTTGCGGCACCAGAGGCGCGTAGAGCGGAGCCTGCTCACCAGTCTTCATTGACTTGAGAGTCACTTGGTTCGCTGCCAGTTCGTCGTCGCCAATGACGACGGCGTAAAGTGCCCCCGCCGCATCAGCACGCGCCATTCGCTTCTTAATTTTGCCACTCGCAAATAACTCGGTCGTGTTCGAGGCATCGCGCAATTGTCTTGCGATCCGCAATGCTTCCCGTTCCGCGGCCTCACCCATCGGGATGATTGCAACCTCAAGTTGATCGTCAGGAGCGCTTTCCCCCACCAACATAGCCAGCCGTTCAATCCCCGCTGCCCAGCCGACGGCAGGCGTTGCCGGGCCGCCGAGGCTCTCCATCAGCCCATCGTAGCGCCCGCCGCCGAGTACCGTGCTCTGCGCGCCGAGCGCAGAGGCGGCCGCGGAGCCTTCATCGGGGATGAACTCAAACGCAGTGTGGCGGTAATAGTCGAGCCCGCGCACCAGACTTTCGGCGCGCTGCCATGTGACGCCCGCCGCATCCAGCCCGCTCGTCACGCTGTCAAAAAACGCCAGGGCCTCGTCTGAGAGATACGCGTCGATCTTGGGCGCATCGGCCAGAAACGCCTTGTCGCGCGGGTCCTTGCTGTCGAGGATGCGCAGCGGGTTCTTTTCAAGCCGCTCCTGGCTGTCTTCGGAGAGATCGCCGCGTATCTTGCCAAAATAGTCGATCAACCCTGCGCGCCAGGCCTCCCGGCTCGCCGCATCGCCCAGCGTGTTGAGGTGTAGCGTCACCCCTTCAATGCCAAGCTCGCGCAAAAGCTGATCCGCCATCGCCAGCAATTCGACATCCGCCTGTGGCTCACCAGCGCCGATGATCTCGGCATCGATCTGGTGGAATTGACGATAGCGACCCTTTTGCGGGCGCTCATAGCGGAACAGGGGTCCGTGCGTTGCAACCTTCAGCGGGGCGTGCTGCTGCCAGCCATTGGTGAGATAAGCGCGCGCGATCCCGGCAGTAAACTCCGGGCGCAGAGTGAGCGAGTCGCCCCCGCGATCTTCGAATGAATACATCTCCTTTGAGACCACGTCCGTCGTCTCGCCCAGAGAGCGGGCGAACACCTCGGTTTTTTCAAAGACCGGAAATTCCGCGCGGCGAAAACGATAAAGGCGGCGCACGCGTTCAAAGGTTTCGACCACAAAGGCGAAGGCCTCGGCGTCGGCTCCGAAAATGTCCTGAGTGCCGCGGATGGCTTTTGGAGTGTTGTTGCTCATAGTGAGTGGCCTGTATCTGGTGTTCAGCGCGCCTAGGGCCAAGGGGGGTCTTTCGCAATGCCGCGCCGCGCGCTAATGCGCCCCGCGGCCCTTTTGGCCAAGGCTCAAGCGCCCGGATCAAAACGGCGCGGCTTTCAATCAGGGAACCCTCTTTCCATGCGCATCGACAAAATCCCCACAGGCGTCAATCCGCCTGACGATCTCAACGTGATCATCGAAGTGCCGACAGGCGGCGAACCGGTCAAATATGAGTTCGACAAGGAATCGGGCGCGCTCTTCGTGGATCGCATCCTGCACACCCCGATGCGCTATCCGGCGAATTACGGTTTTGTGCCCCACACTTTGAGCCCGGACGGCGACCCGCTTGATGCGTTAGTAATCGCCCGCTCGCCGTTCATTCCCGGCTGCATCGTGCGCTCGCGCCCGATTGGCGTCTTGAACCTCGAAGATGAGCATGGCGGCGACGAAAAGCTGATCTGCGTGCCGGTGGACACGACCTTCCCGTATTATTCAGATGTCGGCGAGACCAAGGACCTGCCCTCGATCATCATGCAGCAGATCGAGCACTTCTTCACCCACTACAAGGATCTGGAAGCGGAAAAGTGGGTGCGGATCGGCAAATGGGGTGATCGAGCGGAAGCCTGCCAAATCGTCATTGAAGCGATCGAACGGGCTCGCAATTAAGAAGTGTCGCTATTGATCAGGGCAAGCTTTGCGTTCACCCGGCTGCGTGTCGGGTCAAATGAAGGCGAAGATGCCTTTGACAAAGCCGGTCAGAACAAACGGCAGCCCAATCGCCAACAGCCAAAGCGCAACAGTATCGCGGCGGAAGGCGGAGGCCAATGCCGGATCGGTCGCCTCCTCATCGGTTAAGTCCGTCCAGCGGCGTTCAAACCAGCGGCACGCCGGGATAATCGCAGCAACCAGAATGACGAGCGCCGCATACGGCAAGATCGAAGAGGAGCCCTCGGCAAGCGCCTTCATTGTCATGAGGATTTGCAGCCCGGTGTAAACGATAAGGCTGTAAGCGACATGATCGCTCATCGCGCGGCGCCAGTCCTTTGCGGCAATTGCTTGGTTTGTGTCCGCGCTCTCTTGTTTATGCGACAGTTCCTTCATTGCACCGCTCCCCATGCCTGTGCCTCTATCCACCGTAGTATCCCAAACCGAGCCACACGTTGCAAGCTTGGTAACAATTTTGAAATTTTATTGCATACGGCGCATCGCAAGCAGAATAACAGACTGGATTTGCTCAGCTATCACCTCGCAAGGCGTCGTACCAATGAGGGGCCCGGTGAAGGACCGCGCGACAAATCCACGTACCGCCAGCGGGCTGGCTCGATGCGAATCGCTGAGCGCGCCGGGCACTTGAAGGGCGCTACACAGATTTTCTGACACGCCTGGGCGCGCCCTATCACGCACCGCTAGCAAGCAAAAAGCCTGCCAATTCTGGATAATCTGGCAGTGCTAGGCACAAACCACCCTTACGCACCGCCTCGATTTTGCTAAAGGACAGGCGATGACCGAGACAAACACGCTCCAAGATATCGCATTGGAACCCGCGACAACGGGCGGAACCCCTGCTGCTGCAATGGTAGAGGATGACGCGCCCAAAGGCGGCCTCGAAGTGATTTCGATTGCGAAAAGCTATGACAAGCGCGCCATCCTGACTGACATCTCGTTGAGTGTGGCCAAGGGCGAAGTGCTTGGATTGCTTGGACCCAACGGGGCGGGTAAGACCACATGTTTCTATTCGATCATGGGGCTGGTGAAACCGGATTCGGGCCGCATTCTGATGGATGGCGAGGATGTTACCAAGCTGCCAATGTATCGCCGCGCGATCCTCGGCCTTGGATACCTGCCGCAGGAAACCAGCATTTTTCGCGGTATGACCGTGGAGCAGAACATCAACTGTGTGCTCGAGATGATCGAACCGGATCGCGAAACCCGGGCACGCGAACTGGAACGATTGCTCAGCGAGTTTGGTTTGACGCGCCTGCGCGACAGCGCGGCGATGGCGCTTTCAGGCGGAGAGCGACGGCGCTGTGAAATCGCCCGTGCGCTTGCGGCGAAACCATCTATCATGCTGCTCGATGAACCTTTTGCCGGGATTGATCCGCTGTCGATCAGCGATATTCGAGATCTCATCAAGGATCTGAAAAGGCGCGGCATCGGTGTGCTGATTACCGATCACAATGTGCGCGAAACGCTCGACATCGTGGATCGCGCCTGCATCATTTATGGCGGGCAGGTTCTCTTCGCTGGCACTCCCCAGGATCTGGTCGCGGATGAGAATGTGAAGCGGCTGTATCTGGGCGAGAGCTTCACGCTCTAGGAACACGTTGGATGGCTCTCGGCCCTCGCCTGGACCTTCGCCAATCGCAAACGCTGGTGATGACGCCGCAATTGCAGCAGGCGATCAAACTGCTGGCGGCCTCCAATCTTGAGATTGAGACGTTTATTGGCGAAGCGCTGGAAGCCAATCCGCTGCTCGAAGCTGGCGCTGTATCCTCGGAAAACACAGGCGACCCGGGCGAACCCGATGACATACCTCGCGAAGAGTTCACAGCAGATCAGTTAATCGCGCAAGTCGGCGGGGAGGGCGATGCGCCGCTCGATCTGGATACCAGCGCGCTGGACCGCGATCGCGATACGGGGGACGGCAACCCCCAGCCGGGCAGCTCAGGCGCACAGGATTGGGGAGGCGCCGCTTCATCCGGCGGCAGCGCAGGTGAGGCCCCGGACATCGAGGCGATGCGCGCCGCGCACACCACCTTGAATGATCACCTGCTCGCGCAAATCGGCTCTGCTGCCCGCGACGAGAAACAGGGTTTCATTGCGCGCCACCTGGTCGGTTTGCTTGATGAGGCGGGCTATCTTGCCCTCGATCTGCGCGAGGTTTCGCTTGATCTGGGGGTTTCACTCGCCGAGGTCGAGAGCGCGCTCGTCGCGGTGCAAAGCCTTGATCCGAGCGGGGTTGGCGCGCGCAGCCTTTCCGAGTGTCTCGCGATCCAGGCCAAGGAGGCGGACCGCTACGATCCGTGCATGGAGCGCCTGATCGACAATCTTGACCTTGTTGCGCAGGGCGAGGTCGCGCGACTGAAACGCCTGTGCAATGTAGATGAAGAAGACTTGGCCGACATGCTGAGCGAGCTGCGCGGCTATGATCCCAAGCCTGGGCTTGCCTTTGCGTCTGCTAGCGAGACAGCGATCGTCCCTGACATCCTCCTCACGCCCAATGGTGGGCATGGTTGGGATATTGCGCTCAATGAAGAGACGCTGCCGCGCCTGATCGTGAACCGGGACTATTATGTCGAATTGTCGAGCGGTGCGACGAACGCCGATACGCAGGGCTGGCTCAAAGAGAAGCTGGCAGACGCACACTGGTTAATCCGTGCGCTGGATCAGCGGCAGAAGACGATCCTGAAAACGGCCGCCGAAATCGTCAAGCAGCAAGATGGCTTTTTCCGCCGCGGCGTCTCAGAGTTGCGCCCGCTCACCCTGCGCGAGGTGGCCGAGCGGATCGAAATGCATGAAAGCACGGTGAGCCGGGTCACCAGCAACAAGTATTTGTGGTGCGAACGCGGCACGTTCGAACTCAAGTACTTTTTCTCTAGCGGCGTTGCTTCGAGTGATGGAGAGGGCGCGTCCTCAGAAGCGATCAAGGCACGCATCAAGACATTGACTGATGCTGAGGACCCCAAGAAAGTTCTCTCCGACCAGAAACTGGCCGACCTGCTTAAGGAAGAGGGCTTTGATCTCGCCCGGCGTACAGTGGCCAAATATCGCGAGGCAATCGGGGTTGGCTCAAGCGCGCAGCGGCGACGGGCCAAGAAGATCGCTCAACTCTAGCGTCACACCTTTCGATAGGGTGCGTGCGGCTTGGCATCACCAGGTGAAACCCCTGCGACTCGTGGACTAAAGCCGGTTTACGGTAAATTAACCTTTCCCGTTCAGATGTTGTGTGGTTAATACATGACAACACCTCTTGACGAGGCGTTACCGCACCGAAACGTGTCACGACCCGGATTTTTGGGGCAATTAGGGGACCAGCAATGCGCGTGCTGTTGATTGAGGATGAGCCGACAACCGCCAAGGCGATTGAGCTCATGCTCACCACTGAGGGGTTTAATGTCTACTCCACCGATCTTGGCGAAGAGGGCCTCGATCTGGGCAAGCTGTATGATTACGATATCATTCTGCTCGACCTGAACCTGCCGGACATGCACGGTTATGACGTGCTCAAGAAACTCCGCGTTGCCAAGGTGCAGACGCCGGTCCTGATTCTGTCGGGCAGGTTCAGGTCGAGCAGAATGATATCGTAATCATACAGCTTGCCCAGATCGAGGCCCTCTTCGCCA
>JBCBKF010000096.1:0-8678 GCA_038522255.1 Pseudomonadota bacterium | reverse complement strand
GCCCTGTGCGAGGCTATGTCATCCAATCGTTAAATTTTAGCCTTTATGAGTTATCAAGCGGCGCGCAGCGCTTTCTGAACTATCTCTCGGTCGGCTAGTCGCGCAACGGGCTCAACCACGCGGGCGCTCTTGCCGCACATGGCCCTTACCGCTCGGTCTCAGGCAATCGTTAACTATTGCGGTTTAACAAATCGCAAGCACCGGCGCTGACCCGGTCAACGGGGCAATCGCACAAGGGCGGCTGATGATACGCAAAGCAATTGCCAATAACGCCAAGGCGTTTCTGGCACTCCAATCGCTGTTCTACGCTTTTGCCAACGGCATCGAAGCGCTCGTTCCAATCCTGCTGGCTCCGGTGCTTACGCGCATGCTTGACCCAACGGATTATGGCATCTGGGTCCTGTTTGTGACCTATGCGACGTTCATGCGCCCGATCGTGGGCCTGACCTCGCAGGATGCGATACGCATGCGCTTTTACGATTTCGATGAGGATCAGCTCAAACGCTTCACTCACACGATCCTGTTCGTGATGGTGGTTCTCGCGCTTTTTGTAAGCGCTGTGACGATGGTGTTCAGCGGATTGCTGGCAAAGGCGACCAAGTTTCCCGAGGCCTGGTTGATCAGCGTGGTCATCGCGGCCCTGCTGTATGAGGTATTCTACACCGTCCTTGCGCTCCAGCAGTTCCACAACCGGAGAAAGGCGTTTCTGGCAACCCAGGTTGCGCAAGCACTCCTGAGCCTGGTGTTCATTGTCGCATTCCTGTTGGCGGGATGGGACTGGCGCGGGGTTGTGCTGGGACGCATGCTAAGCATGGCGCTTGCCTCGCTCTTCTCGCTGCGCTCACTCGGCTTTACGCTGTCTTCGCTTCTGCGCATTCCGGAGCGGTCATTTTATCGCAACATCGCCTCGTTTGGCGTAATGTACTGGCCCGCAGGAGCGGTGATCATGGTCGTGGCGACGACGGATAAGGTCGTCGCAGCCCATTATCTGGGCGTCGAAGCGAGCGCGATGCTGGGCGTTGCATGGCTCTTTGCGTCGGCCTTCTGGATGGTCAATTACAGCTTCGTGATGGCTTGGACGCCGTGGTTGTTCCGCAAGCTTAAAAACCTGGCCCCGGGCGATCTGCAAGAGGTGGTTTCGGTTTCGGCGGTTTACTTCGTGCTCGCCGCCCTCGCCGCTCTCGCGTTCTACTTTTTTGCCCTTCTGGTCGCACCGATCATGTTGGGCGAGGCGTTTCACAGCGCGATTGACCTGTTGCGATATGCGATGCTGGCGATCCTGATGCAGGGTTATTTCATGCACAACATGAAGTTCCTGCACTTCGAAAAAAGCATCGAGATGATGTCGATATTCAGTGTTCTGACTATTGCCCTCAATTACGCGCTCAGCGCCCTGTGGGTGGGAGAACTGGGGATAGCGGGTATCCTGCTGGCGACGGCGGTTTCATTCGGCGCCGCATTCCTTATCAGCTCAGTGATTGTGATTGTGCGCTATATGAACACGCGAAAAGGAGCGACGCGCCTTGCTGGATAACAAAAGCATTCTGGTGACCGGAGGCACGGGCTCATTCGGGCGCGCCTTCGTCCGCACCGTCCTTGAAAATCATCCAGGCGTGCGGCGGCTCGTGATCTATTCGCGCGACGAATTGAAACAGTTCGAGATGAGCCAGGAGTTCTCGACAAAGGACCACCCGCAGCTGCGCTATTTCATCGGGGATGTTCGCGATCAGGACCGGCTGAAGCGCGCGCTCGAGGGTATCGACATCGTCGTTCACGCCGCTGCATTGAAGCAGGTACCGGCGGCGGAATACAACCCGTTCGAGTGTATCAAGACCAACGTTCTGGGCGCGCAAAACGTCATCGAAAGCTGCTTTGACACAGGCGTCAGCAACGTCGTTGCGCTCTCAACCGACAAGGCGGCGGCACCGATCAACCTGTATGGCGCGACCAAGCTGTGCTCGGACAAGATCTTCACCGCCGCCAACAACATTCGGGGCGCGCGCAACCTGCGGCTCTCTGTGGTGCGCTATGGCAATGTGATCGGCAGCCGCGGCTCTGTTGTCCCGTTCTTCCTCGCGCAACGGGCGAGCGGCGTCATCCCGATTACCGACCCGGCGATGACGCGATTTAACATCTCGCTGCAAGAGGGCGTTGAAATGGTGCTGTGGGCGCTTGAGAATGCCCTTGGCGGCGAGATCTTTGTGCCCAAAATCCCGAGCTACCGTATCACTGACGTCGCCGAAGCGATCGCTCCGGAATGCGAACTCAAGATGGTGGGTATTCGTCCGGGTGAAAAAATCCACGAGGAAATGATCACGTCGAGCGACAGCCTCAACACAGTCGATCTTGGCCCGTATTATGCGATACTGCCCAGTGCGAGCGACTATCTGGCCGAAGACTACCTGCAAAAGCGCGGCGGCGCGCCGGTGGAGCCCGGTTTCGCCTATAATAGCGGCAGCAATCCGGACTTCCTCAGCGTGGAGGAATTGCGCACCCTGATCCGCAAGCACGTTGATCCAGCGCACACGGTGTAAGGTCAGGCGCGGTGGGACAAATCATACCCTATGGGCGGCAATCGGTAAGCGAGGAGGATATCGCCGCGGTGGTCGATGTCCTCAGATCCGATTTTTTGACTCAGGGCCCGGTTGTTCCGGCGTTTGAAGACGCAGTGGCGACCTATTGCGGGGCAGCGCATGGCGTTGCCGCAAACAGCGCGACCAGCGCGCTGCACATGGCCTGTATGGCTCTTGAGGTGGGTCCGGGTGACCGCGTGTGGACCAGCCCGCTGACCTTCGTCGCCAGTTCCAACGCCGCGCTTTATTGCGGGGCCGAGGTGGACTTCGTGGATGTCGATCCGCGCACATACAATATGTGCCCCCAAAAGCTTGCGCAAAAACTTGAACAGGCCGCTGCGGCAGGCGCGCTGCCCAAAGTCATCATTCCAGTCCACCTCACCGGCCAATCGTGCGATATGGCCGCCATCCATGAAGCCGCTCGGCCCTTTGGCATCAAGATCATCGAAGACGCCTCGCACGCAATTGGTGCAAGCTACGGATCGCGCTTTGTCGGTGCCTGCGAATTCAGCGATATCGCGGTGTTCAGCTTTCACCCGGTCAAGATCGTGACAACAGGCGAAGGCGGGATGGCGATGACCAACGATCCCGAACTCGCGCGGCGTTTACAGGGCGCGCGCAGCCACGGTGTAACGCGCGATCGCAATCGCCTGCGATTGGACGATCCGGGCCCTTGGTATTACGAACAGCATTCGCTCGGCTTCAATTACCGGATGACCGATATCAACGCCGCGCTTGGGCTCAGTCAGCTTGACCAACTGCCCACCTTTATCGAGCGTCGGCGCGCCATCGCCGGCGCCTATGACGCCGCATTCGAGAAAGTTGATGCGGTCAAGACACCCTGGCAGCACCCCGACACCGCTTCATCCTGGCACTTATACGTCATCCGGATTGATAGCGAGCGTTCGGTCAAGTCCCACCGCGCGGTTTTCGAGGAATTGCGTGCGTCCGGGATCGGGGTCAATCTGCATTACATCCCGGTCTATCTTCAGCCCTATTACCGCGATCTTGGCTTCACGCCCGGCCATTGCCCGGCGGCTGAAGACTATTACGCTCAGGCGATCAGTCTCCCGATGTTCCCGGCCCTAACCGATGATCAACAGGCACGGGTGATAGAGGCGACAGCCAAAGCGGTTTCCGCGTGAACATCGCGATCATCCCCGCCCGGGGCGGAAGCAAACGCATACCGCGCAAGAACATCCGAAGCTTTTGCGGGCAACCCATGATTGCGTGGCCGATCGCTGCAGCAAAGGCATCCGGCCTGTTTGAGCACATCGTGGTATCGACCGACGATCCCGAGATCGCCGAGATCGCCTGGCAGGCGGGAGCTGAGACGCCGTTTGAGCGGCCGAGCGCGCTCGCAGATGATCACACCGGGACCGTAGAGGTTGTCCAGCACGCTTTGGCCTGGGCCGAACAGGAAGGCTGGGCGGTGGAAGCAGCATGCTGTCTCTATGCCACCGCCGCCTTCACCACGCAGGCAGAGCTTGGGGCCGCGCACGCACTGCTGGTGGAGCCGTGCGAATATGTCTTTCCCGCCTTGCGCTATGGCCATCCGCCGCAAAGGGGATTTGTCAAAGGACCCGAAGGCGATCCACGTCTGCTTCAGCCAGAGCACCGGGCCACAAGGACGCAGGATTTGCCCCCGGTCTATCACGACGCCGGGCAGTTTTACTGGGGCCGCGCGCAGGCTTTTATCGAGAACAGGCCCTTTTTTGACACACGCACCCGCTTCATCGAAGTGCCTCAAACGCGCGCGTGGGACATCGACAACGAGGAAGACTGGACCATCGCCGAAGCTTTGTTTGCAGGTCTGCGGAAGGACGCACGGTGAAGGCCGTGTTTCGGTGTGATGCCACGCCGCATATCGGCTTTGGTCATCTCAGCCGCGGCCTTGCGCTTGCAGAAGCGCTGAAGGCAAAAAGCGTCGCATCGGTCTTTGCCGGGCAGTATGACGAAAGCGCTCAGGCCAAAATTGGCGAAGCAGGCTTTGCCAGTGTGCCGCTCGACGCGCCGGTCAACACACATGGCGCAGCCCGCGAATTCACCCCAGTTCTCGAGCGGCACGGCGGCGATTGCATCATCCTAGACAGCTATCGCGCGGATGAGGACTACCTTGCTGACTGCCATGCACTTGATCGCGTCCTGATTGTGATCGACGATTTTCGGGCGCTGCGTTCCTATCCTTGCGACGCAGTGTTGAACTTTACCTGGGAGGCCCCTGATCTGGACTATCCCGATGGCCCTGCCTTGCTGCTGGGCCCGCATTACCTGCTTGTCCGACAGCGTTTGATCAAACAACGCGCGCTCAGCGTTGCGCGCGAGCGATCAGGCCCGCTGCGCCATTTGCTGGTGTTGATCGGTGGGGCTGATCCAAAGGGATTGGCCCTGCGCCTTGTCCGCGTCCTGCTCGCCAAGCACAGCGCGCTGCGCCTGCGCGTGATCGGTGAGGACAGCGCCGAGATGCAAGCGCTCGCCGCGCAATTTGCGCCCGGCAGCGATGCTTTGCCCCGCCAGAGCGATATTTCCGACCACCTGCTATGGGCCGACGCCGCGATCACCGGAGGTGGGCTTATCAAGTATGAATGCGCGTATATGAGTGTTCCCGCCAGCGCGATTGCCCAGAACGAAGGCCAGGACGACGAAACCCGCGTTTTCTCAGGCGCGGGTCTGGTGTTCGATCTGGGCCTCGCCAATAGGGTAAGCGATGCCGATCTTGCCGCTGCGCTAGACCGGTTTCTGGACGATGCCGCGCTGCGCGGGTGTATGGCGGCGCGTATGCGCGAGAGCTTTGTGCCAAACCCTAGCGCGAATGCCGCTCACGCAATATTGGAGGCAATTGAACGCTGACATGGACCCAATTTTCCAGAACGATATCAAGGCCCTGGCCCAACACTACAGCGACCTCATCAAACTCCACGGTGACGCTGCGGAAGGGGCGCAATACGCCGACCGCGCAACGCAGGAACGCCGCATGGAAGTGCTGTGCGAAATCGGAGTCACAAAACACAGCAAGGTGCTCGATTTTGGATGCGGCACCGGACAAATGCTCAGTCTGCTCCAGCGCTCGATCGGTTTTGAGGGCGAGTATGTTGGCTATGATATCGCGCCCGAAGCGATCGAACTGGCGCGCTCAACCCACCCTGCTGGCCGCTTCGAACTGCGCGATATACTGAGCGAAACGCCGCCCGAGAATTTCGACTTCGTGCTGGTAAGCGGAGTGTTCAACAATCGCATTTCCGACAATCGAGCGTTCTTCGAAGCCGTTTCGAGAAAGCTGATGCCGCTTGCGCAAAAAGGCTATGCTTTCAACATGCTCAGCCGGTTCGTCGACTACTTCGACGATGGGCTTTACTATGAAGACCCGATGGCCGCGTTCCAGTTCTGCAAGGAGCATTTGTCGCCGCTCGTCACCCTGCGGCATGATTACTGCGTGCGCCCCGGCTCGATCCCGTTCGAATTCACCGTCTTTGTCTATCCAAGCGATATTGAGCCGCGCGCGCTAGGCGCATGAGCCACCTCGCAGTCCCAACAAAGTCGCGCCAATTGTAGTTAACGGATTGTCTACACCTTGCCCGTATTCGCATGGGCATGCGCGCCGAAGACCACAACCGAAACGCCCCCTTCCCCGCATCATTCGGCGGTGCGGGGATCCGCCGGTTCACCCCGCGCGTACGCATCGTGGGCGGCGGGATGACCGGTATTCTGGCCGCCTTTCAGGCCCACCGCATGGGCGCGCGCAATATCGAACTTTTCGAACACCTTGATCATCTTGGCGGGGTCGCTCGGCCGCACCTTCAAGATGGTCGTGAAATGCGCGAAGGGTGCCATTACTTCGGCCCTGAAGGCGATCCGATCCGCACACTTTTGGAAACGCACGGCGCGCGCTTTGTCGATTTCGACAACCGCTTTGGCGCGGTGAGCCAAAGCCTCGACAATCCCGCGCTTGTTCAGGACTTTGGTGGTCCCGCTCTGGCCGGAGGGGAAATAGACCTCTCACCTTTTACCGGAAGGAGCCTGGGCGACAGGCTGGCCTGCTATGACGAAGAATTGCGCGTGCCTCTGGCGCGCTATGTCAAATGGCATGTGGGCTGCGATCCTTACGAATTGCACGGTGACGCGGCGCACCCGCTGGCGATCAACCGGGTTTATCCCGCAGGAGCACCGCTGGACTCTTTGGCACAGGCCAAGCGATCCGATCCGCTTGCCGATGAGCTTTTCGGTATCCCGCGCTCGCTTTGGGGTTACACGTCCAACGCCAAGGCCAGCCTTCCGATCGGGGGGTTTCCCGCGCTGTTCGAGCAATGTCGCATGGCTCTCGATGCGATTGGCGTGAAGGTTTTTGACCGCAAGTTCGCCAACCCCAAAACCATGCTCGCTGAGGACGCGCCCGGCGATACCCTCGTCTGGGCGGCCAGCCCAATCCCGCTGTTCAAGGCGATGGACCTGCCCGTTCCCAAAGCGCCCGCCCGCAAATTTGCAAGCTACACTTTCGATGTCAGCTGGAGCGGGCCGACCCCAATCTATTTCCAGAACTTTACCGCGCAAGGCGCATGTTTTCGCGTCTATATTTATGAAAGCGCAGGCGCCCCGCTGTTGACGGCGGAATGCGTATCGCAATGCGATGAAAGCGCGCTTACACACGACATCCATCGCGTCGTTGACGGGTTTGACGGAACTTTGCGCGTGAAAAAGCGGTTACACAGCGCAGTCAAACCGCGCTGGCTGTATCATTCGGTCGAGACAATCGATAGCCTTACCGTGTTGCGCCGCGCGCTTCGGGCCCGGATGGGCGATCGGTTTGTGACCGGCGCATGGGAGGCCTATGCCAAAGGCGCCAAGTTCGTTGAGGTTGAGGCGGATTTGCAAAAGGCGTTGGCCATCACTCTGGCGTTGGAGGCGATATGATTGCCGCAATCATGCAGCCCACCTATTTGCCGTGGATCGGGTATTTCGACCTGATCGACACTGCCGATACGTTTGTCTTTCTGGACGATGCACAGGTGCTCAAGCGCAGCTGGGGCGTGCGCAATCGGGTTGCGGGGCATAATGGCGAGACGTTTCTGACCGTTCCGCTATCCGGACATAGTCAGAAAGAGGATTGCACTTTTGTCTCCACCCGACTTGCCCCTGATCCAAAGTGGCGCAAGACCCACCTCGCAACGCTTCGCCACGCCTATGGAAAGGCGTCGCATTTTGCCGAAGTCTTCCCGCATCTTGAAGCGCTTCTGGCAGGCCAGCATGAGACGATCGGCGCACTCAACATCGACTTCATCACCTCAACCGCCCGGCGCATGGGGATCACGACGTCTCTGGTCCAATCCTCGCAACTCGCCGAGGTCGAAGGCCGCAAGGATGATCGTCTGCTGGCGATCTGCTGCGCGATTGGAGCTGACACCTATCTCGCCGCGCAGGGAAGCGCCGCCTATATTGAGCAGGATCGGGATAGCGGCGCCTTCGCCGGATCAGGCATTGAATTGGGCTATCACAATTTCGCGCACCCGATTTACCCCCAGCCCCGCGATCCCTTCATCAGCCATTTGAGCATTGTCGATCTGCTGATGCATTGCGGCCATGCGGGCGCGCTGGAGATCATCCGGTCGGGCCGCAAACCGATGTTATCGGGTGCCGAACTGAAGGAGTTGGTCGCGTGACGCACGCCCAGAGCATCTCCATCGCTGGCCGCCCTATCGGTCGCGATCATGAACCCTATGTCATCTGCGAGATGTCGGGCAATCACAATGGCAGTCTGGAACGCGCGCTCGAGCTGTTAGAGGCGGCGGCGGCGACCGGGGCTGATGCGATAAAGATGCAGAGCTACACTGCGGACACGATCACCATTGATCACGACGGCCCAGAATTCTGCATTGAAGGCGGCCTGTGGGATGGCCGAAAGCTTTACGATCTCTACGCCGAAGCCCAGACGCCGTTTGAGTGGCACGAAACGCTGTTTCGCCGAGCGCGGGAGCTGGGCGTCACCTTGTTCTCCTCTCCCTTCGACGAAAGCGCTGTCGATCTCCTCGAAGAGCTGGGCGCGCCCGCTTACAAGATCGCCTCTTTTGAAGCGGTTGACCTGCCATTGGTCGCCTATTGCGCGTCCAAGGG